>JADFPO010000007.1:41292-64298 GCA_022562295.1 Gemmatimonadota bacterium | reverse complement strand
AATCGTGTCCGGCGCCGTTGGGGCTGGCAGCACGGGGGTGGCCTGAATGATCGTGCCCCCGACACTAACAATCGTTAGGTCGAGCGGCACGAATGGGAACGTCGTCGACAACGGCGGATTAACATTAGCAAGGTTGAACCTCGGATACTCATTGAAAACAACGAACTCTGGGGGCGTCTCGCCCAACTCAACCCCCAGCTCTTCACTCAAGCCCCCCGTCGCTGTGAACTTTCCCGTTCCCACCACACCGTCGGCGGTCTGGCGCAGAACCCACCGAGACGATTCGACGCGACCCAAGCGCGGCGGGCCCGCGCCACCGCCGATGATCCCGTGGGGATCACTGACCGAATACAACGCAAAGGGCCCTGACCCGACCCAGACGCCGCTGAACGGCGTCTCCTCGAGACAAGGCAGCGGATCCGTCGCACGAAGATCCTCATCTGGGATCGGCTGATCGAGGTACTCAAAGTGCAGGTGCGCTGGAACGGGGTTGCCGTCTGAATCCGCGCCCGTGGCATTCGACAGGGCGATTACTTCTCCCTGCACAACTCGCTGGCCCTGTCTAACCGTGCTCCCGAACATCAGGTGGGCATACCGAGTGAAGGTTGAGTCGTCGTCGTGCCGAAGCTGCACCCACTGTCCGTAGCCATCGACGTTCCCCTCACGATCTTCGTCCACGTTGACCCAGTCCACCGTTCCGTCTTTCATCGCCAATACCGCCGTGCCCGTCCCGGCCCGGCTGTCTATCCCAAAGTGGTCATCGTCGTCACCTGCCTCAATCCGCTGGGAACCTCGGATAAGCACGGGAGTCCCGGGTAGCGGCGGTCCGATCGGGAACCCCAAAAAACAGTCGGTGTTAAGCGCGGCATTCAAAAGACTAGCCGGCTGTAGAGAGGGCGGGCCTGGTGCACCGCGATTGCGACTCACGGCGATGATCATCAGCAGTTCCGCTTGGCCGTCGGGCCTCCTGCGTGAGGAAAATGCGGATCCCGGGAGTGTCGCGGTAAGAACGTTACTTTGGGGATCGAACTGCCTGTCCTCGGTGCGGAATCCCCGGTAGTGGTCAATGACCGCACCGCCAAACCCTACCGTATAATACTTGGCGTACAGGGAAAACCGGGATCCTAGACCCCGCAGTTCGTCCGGGACGGTCAACGCGACTTGGACCCGGGTCGCTGGCACCGCGCCAGCAAGCACCCTGATTACAGAAGTGGCGCCTGCGTCCGGCCTCGCGGACCCAATCATCACGTTTCGATCGAAGTCGAACAGTTCATCAGCGAGTACCGCTGTGTCGGTTATGGTGCCGAACTCGACGTCTTGCGATTCTGAAAACGCGCCGGCCGGAAACGTGATCGACCCGATACCCTCGAGACCAACCGTCCCACCCTCCGGCGGGATGCTGGCTTGGCCGCCCTGCTGAACGGTGAGAAGTAACTGGGGTGGAGTTGCCGACTCACGCGAGGCAAACGCCACGTGCCCGCTCAATGTTTCCTCCTCCTTCTTCACCACCCAACCGTGGTTCTCGAGCGTGCCGCTCAGGAATGCCTCCACGTCGTCCGTCACGTCGAACGTGATGACTCCCGTTTGGAACTTCCGAATCCGAGCTACCGCACTCGGATCGGCGTCCCACGGTTTCGCGTCGCTCAGTAGCTTCCGCTCCATGCGCCACGGCGTCCCGTCACACTCGCGGTCTCCTGGGGTCGGGTCGTTCGCGCAGTTCCAAGTGGCACCCGTTTCCGTCCAGGGTTGGTTCATGCGGTGCACGGCGAGGTCACGCCCGTTCGGTCCCCAGTTGTCCCCGTTGGCCGCGATCGTCAGCTCTAGCGTGGCGTGCAACAGCGTCCCACTTCCGACCAGGTCCTGCAAAACGGAGGGATCGACCCGCACCAGCGTGCGATGGTTGCCGTTCGACTTCACGCGCAGGATACCCGCCGCACCCAGGTTCGCGTTTGGCCGCTCCTTCCGCACGTAGGTATCGGCGCTGACCGGAGTCACATCGGTGGGTTCCGGGGGTTCGTCACCGATCAGAGATGCGGTCACGGGACGGCCGAATCCTTCGGTTGTTCCTGTCGGCGTCTGGCAGGCGCTCTCGGTGAGGAGCATGGGGGTGGCCACGGTGGGTGCTAACGCTGGGCATCGCATGGTCCGGAACACTCCCGGATACAGTGTCGGCCGTGCGGTGGCAGGGCTTACCGAACTGGCGAGAGCGAGAGCAAGCAAGATTCGCATGGTCTATCCTCAGTGTACTAAAACTGCGTCGCCAGCTCCCTAGCGTCGAGGTCTCGCAGGGACCTTACGGAGCGTTCCTCCGTGTGCGGCCCCTTATCTATCTAGAGCTGTACGGAACACACTCGGTGGGTCGATCTCAGCGCGCGTGCTTCGGGGGGTGGTGTGGGCGGCCTTCTCTAATTCCGCAGGCACGGCGGGCCCTCCTGAATGTCAGGCACCGGGCTGTCGTGGTCGAGTACCGCTGAGGTGAGGAGAACTCTTCGCGTTACTACAAGGTGTCGGGTGTCAAGGGTCAGGTGGCAGGATAATCCGTTTCACACACTGATACCCCCGCGCGCCGGCATCGGCTTCGGCGATCGAGCGGATGGAGTGCGACCCCCGACACCTGGCACCTAACACCTGAAACCTATGTTGGCGGGAGCGTGTGGGAATCGAACCCACCGGAGCCGCCAAAGGCACCTCCCAGCGGTTTTGAAGACCGCGCAAGCCACCAGGCCCAATCCGCCCCCGTTGTCCCCAAACTACCCGATTCCGCTGCGTGGCACCCGGATACAAGCTGGGCCTAACGCAGGGTCGCCGGCTGCCTCGAGAGCACCGGCCCAGCAGTAGCAGTGCAGCACTTGAGACATCACTGCTGGTAGCGAGCATAAGTCGTTTCTGTGACGTAGTTTACGTGATAGATCATGGTGCTTGCGCAGCACCCGATCTAGCCGGCGATCGCGATCGCGTCGATCTCGACCCGGACGTCCTTCGGCAGCCGAGCAACCTCTACCGTGGCGCGCGCGGGCCGGTGATCGCCGAAATGCCGGGCGTACTCTTCGTTCATGATGGGGAATTCGCCCATATCCGCCAGGTAAACCGTGGTCTTCACGACGC
The DNA here is from genome assembly GCA_022562295.1 of Gemmatimonadota bacterium. GTDB lineage: Bacteria > Gemmatimonadota > Gemmatimonadetes > Gemmatimonadales > GWC2-71-9 > B3T1B10. The sequence continues at coordinate 61,193 of JADFPO010000007.1, read as the reverse complement.
GGTCCAGACCACTTCCGGCCGCCTTGAGCACTGCTGCCAGATTCTGGAGCACGCGCGCGGTCTGTGCGACCACGTCGTCTCCCACGATTTCCATGGTCGCCGGATCCAGGGCGATCTGGCCCGAGGCGTAGACCATCCCTCCGGCGATGATGGCCTGGCTGTACGGCCCGATGGCCTGTGGCGCGGTGTCAGTGCCGACCGATTCCATGTTGTTCCTTTCCGATTGCTAGCCTAAAATCGCATCTCACGGTGCTACTCGTTAGTACTCTGTTTCATGATGTTCGGTGACGTTTTTTTGACAGGATAGATACGATATTGTGGGTGAGTTCGTTGCCAACATGGTTGTTGAAGACACGATCATTTCTCATAATGTCATCGTATTTCCGAGAAGGTGGATCTACCTGCGAGCTAGAACAGCCCCTCGATGGTGCCGTCCGCATTGACACGCATGCGCTCGGCGGCAGGCGTCTTGCCCAGGCCGGGCATCGTCATGATATCGCCGGCGAGGGCCACGACGAAGCCGGCGCCTGCCGCGGGATAGATGTCGCGGATGGTGATGCGGAACCCTTCGGGAGCGCCCAGCAGGGTTGGGTCGTCGGCGAAGGAGTACTGCGTCTTCGCGATGCACACGGGTGTCTCACCCAGACCGAATTCCGTGAGTTGCTTCGCCTTCCGTGCCGCGGTCGGCGTCAAGTCGACGCCGTCGGCGCGGTAGATCTCGCGCGCTATCGTCTCGATTTTTTCCGTGATGGGTAACTTGACGTCGTAGATGGGCGTGAGGTGCGCCTTCTCGTTGTCGAGGATGTCCAAGACGGCTTCCGCCAGTTCGACTCCGCCTTCACCGCCCTGCTCCCACACATTGCAGAGACTTACCCGGGCACCTTGCGCCTCGCACCCCGACCGCACCTTGTCGAGTTCCTCATCCGAGTCGGTGACGAACCGGTTCATGGCCACGACGACCGGCACGCCAAACTTCTTCACGTTCTCGATATGACGGCTCAAGTTGGCGAAGCCACGCTCGACGGCGTCCGGATCGGGATCGGAGAGAACGTTCTTGTCGGCTCCTCCGTGGAGTTTGAGCGCCCTGACCGTCGCCACGATCACGGCAGCCTCGGGTTGAAATCCGCCACTGCGGCACTTGATGTCGAAAAATTTTTCCGCGCCGAGATCGGCGCCGAAACCGGCCTCCGTCACCACGATGTCCGCGAGCCGCATAGCCATTTCCGTCGCGATGATGGAATTGCAGCCATGCGCGATGTTGCCGAACGGCCCGCAGTGTATCAGCGCGGGGCCACCTTCCAGGGTCTGGACCAAGTTCGGCAGCAGCGCGTCTTTGAGGAGGAGTGTCATGGCGCCGTGCGCGTGGATGTCACGCGCCCGGACCGGTTGCCGCGCGCGAGTCAGTCCCACGATGATCGTTCCAAGGCGGTCTTCCAAATCGGCCATGCCGTTGGCGAGACTCATGATGGCCATGATCTCGCTGGCCGGCGTGATAACGAACCGTTCCTCGCGCGGCACACCACCCAGCGGGCCGCCCAGGCCGATATTGATGCTTCTGAGCGCACGGTCGTTCATGTCCATCGTGCGAGGCCAGGTGATGCGGCGCTGGTCGATGTCCAACGTGTTTCCCTGGTGCAGGTGGTTGTCGAGCATCGCGGAGAGCAGGTTGTGCGCGCTGGAGATGGCGTGGAAATCACCGGTGAAGTGGAGGTTGATCTCGTCCATCGGCACGACTTGGGCGTACCCGCCCCCGGCGGCACCGCCCTTGATGCCGAAGACCGGCCCCAGGCTCGGCTCCCGAATGCACAGCACCGCGTTGTGGCCGAGCCGTTTCAGGGCCTGCGTCATTCCCACCGTCACCGTCGACTTCCCTTCCCCCGCTGCCGTAGGGTTGATGCCGGTGACGAGCACCAGCCGCGCGCGGCGCTCGCGGGTGGCCATGGCCTGGAGTTTGATCTTGGCTTTGTTGGTGCCGTACGTAATGATTTCGTCCTGGCTCAACCCCAAGTCATCGGCGACCTCTGTGATCGGCCGCAGGTTTGCGTTCTGGGCGATGGCGATGTCTGAGGGGACACTAGTCACGGTCATAGCGGCTCGTTGCCTGTAATTCGGGTTCCAAAACACCGAACGGCGTTCTGCGTCGTTCGCTCTGCGATTTCCTCCGGATCTTGTCCCCGGAGTTCGGCCACCTTGCGCGCGACCTCGCGAACGAACGCTGGTTCGTTACGCCGTCCTCGATGCGGGGTCGGTGCCAGGTAAGGTGCATCTGTCTCGATGAGGAGGCGATCCAGCGGAACGGCCCTCACCGCGTCTACGTCCTTCCACGAATTGAACGTCACCATCCCACTGAACGACACGTAAGCGCCGGCGGCCAGTGCCGTATCCAGCACCAAGGGGCCGGAACTGAAGGAATGAAGGATGTACGTGCTACGGGTATCGCGTAGCATCGCAGCTACGTCTTCATCGGCCGATCGCGCATGTACGACCACAGGGAGATCGCACTTTTCACCGAACTCGAGCTGCGCGGCGAATGCTGCACGCTGCCTGTCTCTCGGGGAGTGATCGTAGTGGTAATCGAGGCCCGTCTCGCCAACCGCGACCACCGCGGGGTCTTCCAGCGCTTCCTCGATCTTTGCCGCCACTTCCGCGTTCCAAGACGAGGCCTCGTGCGGATGGACGCCCGCGGTGGCGGAAAAATCGAACTGATCGGCGAGTGCGATAGCCAGCTGAGTAGCCGGCTCAGAATCCGCGACCACCACCACGTGTTCCACTCCGCTCGCCCGGGCTCTCTCCACCACGTCTACGCGATCATCATCGAACTGTCCGGCGCCCAGGTGGCAGTGGGTATCGACGAGCACCCGATGGGATTAGCCAGCCTTACGGCCGCGGTTTTCCTTCGGGGATTGCACCACCGTCGTGCCTTGGGAGATCGAGCGCGCGCCGCGCACATCCTCCCCCGGCCATTTTTGCTCGACGGCCAACAGAATGGGGGATGCGATGAAGATGGACGAGAACGTGCCAGTGACGACACCGAAGGTCATGACGAGAGCAAACCCGCGCAGCACCTGTGGGCCGAGGAGCACCAACGCCATGGTCGCCGCGATGGTCGTGCCCGACGTGATCACCGTGCGCGGCAGCGTCTCATTGATGCTGCGGTTGAGGATCTGTAATAGTTCTTTGCGCCGGAACTTATGCAGGTTCTCTCGCACTCGGTCGAACGTCACGATCGTGTCGTTCACGGAGTACCCGACGATGAACAACAGCGCCGTGGCGACCGCCAACGTCACCTCGATGTTGAAATACGACACGAAGGCCAGGGAACTGAGGATGTCGTGGATCGTTGCCGCGACTGCGGCGATGGCGAACCGCCACTCCATCCGGACGGAGAGGTACAGGAAGATCGCGGCGAATCCCATGAGGATGGCCAATATCGCCTTTTGCCTCAATTCGCCACCTACCTTCGGTCCGATGGCGTCGGTGCGTACGATGTCGTACGAGTCAGTCCCGAAGGCGTTCTCAAGCGCACCTTCGATCGCCGCGCGGGTCGCCTGTGTCGACTCCTCGGTTACTTCGGCCCGAGGGTCCAGTCGTGCCCTGATGATGAACTCGTTGGGCGATCCAAACCTGGTGATCTCGGCACCCTCGATGCCCGACTGCCTGATGGCCGATCGGAGGGCCTCGGTATCGATGTCCTGGGAAATGGCGCGCAGCTCGATGAGCGTTCCTCCGGTGAACTCGATGCTCTGATTGAGTCCCCGCACGGCGAGCAGTAACAACCCTGGAATCATGAACCCGAACGCGACGATTGCCGCGTTCTTGCGCATCTTCAGGATGTCGTAGTCGGCTTTATCGAAAAATCGAAACATTAGATGGATAGCTCGGCGGTGGGCGACCTACGCAGCAGCCAGATGTGGAACACGGTTCTGGTGACGAAGACGGCAGTGATCAGCGACGCGATGATGCCGATGATGAGCGTTACCGCAAACCCTTTGACCGGTCCCGTTCCGAACTGGAAGAGGAACGCCGCGGTGATAACCGTGGTGAGGTTGCCGTCGATGATGGCCGGCATGGCGTTGTCGAAACCCGAATCGACGGCGAGTCGGGGTGACCGGTTGAGCGCAAGTTCCTCTCGAATTCGTTCGAAGATGAGCACGTTGGCGTCCACCGCGAGCCCGAGGGACAGGACGAAACCCGCCATCCCGGGGAGCGTGAGCGTGGCGTCGATGCTGGCCAGCCCGCCTAGGGTGAATAAGACGTAGAACATCAACCCGATGACTGCCACGAGGCCGGCCAACCGATAGTACACCGCGATGATTGCCACCACGATGAGGACGGCAATCACGCCAGCGCGCTGACCTTGCCGGATGGAATCCTCGCCGAGACTCGCGCCCACGGTGCGTTCTTCGACGATCGTGATCGGTGCCGGCAAGGCGCCGGCCCGCAACACCAACGCGAGATCTTGGGCATCCTGGATGGACGTGTTGCCCAGTTCGATCTGGCCGTTGCGGGTGATACGGCTCCGGATGATCGGTGGCTGTCCCTGCACCCTTCTATCCAGCACGATGGCCATGTAGTCGCCGACGTGTTCGGCGGTTGCACGGCCAAAGATTCGGCCGCCCCCGCGCGTCAGCTGAAAATTTACCACGGCGCTGTTGAACATCGGGTCGAGCTGAGCCTGCGCGTCGGAGAGCATCTCGCCGGTGATGATCGGACGCGACTCTACGACGTACAGTCCCCGGAACGATCGCGCGCTTTGGGACGTGGGCTCCGCTGCCCACAGCAGCTCGAGTCCCCTGGGCACCGCTCGCTGGAACTCCGGGAGTTGCATGAGCCGATCGACCCGCTCGAAATCTTCCTCGCGCACCAAGTACTCGCCTGGCAGCGTGCCGACGAAGAGGAACGAGCTGAACAACGGTGTCGCCGCCTTGGTCGAATCCGCCGTGGCCGATGAGTCATCGGCTTGAGTGACGGAATCCGGGCTGGCGCCCAGGAGCTGCTGAATGGCCGAGACGCCGGCTTGTCCGGGTGCTTGGGGACCCTCCATCGTTATCCCGGCTCGCTCGAGCGCGGCGTCGATACGCGGGAGCGCGTTGTCGAACTGGCCATGCATGTCTGTGATGCGGAATTCCAGGAACGCCGACCGTTGGACGATGGCCTTGGCTCGCTCGGGATCGTCGATGCCGGGAAGCTGAATAATCAGGCGGCTGTTTCCCACCTTCTGGATCAGCGGCTCCGCGACGCCGAACTCGTCCACCCGGCTCCGCAAGATTGTCACCACCCGGTCGAGGGCGTCTTCGGGATTGGTGATCGGACCAGCGCTTTGGTCGATCTCGACCGCGAGGTGCATGCCACCCTGCAGGTCGAGGCCCAGCTTGAGACCGTAGTGGGTTTCGGTTGAATCGCCGCCCTCTGCTTTGGTCCCCACGATGGTCTGGCGGGGCCGCAGGTTCCACAGCGAGAGTGCAACCAACACGCTTATCAGGATTAGGCGATTACGAATACTCGTCATAACAATCGATGGCTTGGAGTCGGCAAACCTTAATTACTAGTAGGCTCTAGAGACGCTGTCAACGCATTCTGCGCGTCGGCAAAGTCTCGTCGGAGTTGGGCTTTGAGCGACGCGGAGTCGGCGAAGGTCTTCACATCTCGCAGCCGCGAGACCCACGACACCTTGACCGGGGCTCCGTACAAATCCACGTCCGCATCGAACAGGTGCACCTCGAGGGTCCTGGTGGCCTCGCCAAAGGTGGGTCGGGGGCCTACGTGCATCATCCCGCCGGCTGAGCCGTCACGCCACTCCGCCCGCACGGCGTATACCCCGTCGGGCGGCAGAAGCTTCCTTGGATGTGTCACCGCCAGGTTGACCGTCCGGTATCCCAGCTCACGACCTCGCCCCGTCCCCGGCACCACGGGCGCCGTGAGGGAGTACGGCCGTCCCAGCAAGGCGGAGGCGGTGCGCAAGTCGCCACCCGCAATGGCTCGGCGCACGAGCGTCGATGACACCTGCCGGCCGGCCACCGAGACGGCGCCAATGACGTCAACGGTGAATCCCAATTGCTGCCCGAGCTGTTGCACGACGGTCTCATCCCCCGCCCGGCCCCGACCAAATCCGTGATCGTGTCCGATGACGAGCTCTCGCATCTGGAAGCGATCGATCAGCAGCTGCACGAACGCATCGGGAGGGTAGTGCGAGAGCTCTGTAGTGAACGGAAGGAAGACCACTAGATCTAGCTCACTCTGCGCCAAGATTTCGCGCTTCTCGTCTCCCACACTCAGCAGCGGAGGGGCGGCCTGCGGGTTGACGATTTCCAGCGGATGGGGATCGAACGTCACCAGCACGCTTCGCCCGCCGAGGCGTTTGGCTCGCGCCGCTATTTCGGTAAGAATGGCACGGTGTCCGAGATGCACGCCGTCGAACGTGCCGACGGTGACGACCGATCCGGCATCACCTCCCGGCTCCGCGACGCCCGCCGAGCCAGTCACGAGGCGAACACCACGCGGGGTCGCAGTCGGGTTCCCTCGGCCTCCGCGACGGCCACCAACTCGTCGCCCGCCACGAGCGCGACAGATCCGGAGAGCGGCTCGGGAGCGGTGATGGCGCGGCCGTGCAGCAGAGACTCGAGGTCGGCACCATCTACGGCGAGCGAGCGAAGGTGGGTCACCGCTTCCAGAGCCGGACGAATGTGGGCCGGCGACACTTCTTCAGGAGGTAACGCACCGTCTACGGAAAACGGACCCACGGCCGTGCGTCTCAGTTCTGCGAGGTGAGCGCCGCATCCGAGGTCTGTCCCGAGGTCGCGGGCGAGAGCGCGGACGTAGGTGCCGCTGCTCACCTGTGTTTCGAACTGGAGGTTGGGGCCATCCCAGCCGGTCAGAGCGAACGAGAACACTTCGATGTCAACCTCTTGGAGGTCCGGCTGTTCGCCGCGACGGGCCAGTCGGTAGGCTCGCACACCGCCGACCTTCTTCGCCGAGAACGCAGGTGGTCGTTGCCGCTGCCGCCCAACGAGTTTGGTCAGGGCGTCCGTCACGTGCGCCTCGTTCAACGCGGTCCAGGTGTCGTTCGTGCCAGTCACCGTTCCGGTAGCATCGCACGAATCGGTCGTCGTGCCCAGACGAATGACCCCGCGATAGGATTTGGTATGTCCAACGAGGAATTGTGCCAACCGCGTGGCCCGTCCGGCCAGCAAAACCAACAAGCCCGATGCGAACGGATCGAGCGTACCGGTGTGGCCCACCCGCCGCTCACCGATCGCCCGGCGAACCACGGAGACCACGTCGTGCGAGGTGGGCCCCGTTGGCTTGTCCACGAGCAGATAGCCGTCTGTCAGGACCGGGGCTCGCTGAGTTTCAAGTCTTTGAGGAGGGCGTCAATTCGGCTCGCGTGTTCCAGACCGCGGTCGAGGGTAAAGTGCAAATCCGGGGTGATGCGCAGATCGGCCACGCCGGCGATCACCGATCGAAGGAATCCGCGTGCGCTCTCCAAACCGTTCATCGCCTGTTCCTTGTCTTCGTCGCTTCCCATCACGCTCACCCGCGCGGTGGCGTGGGAGAGGTCGGCGGACATGGTCACCTCCGTCACGGTCACGAGCGCAACCCGCGGGTCCTTCACTCTCGTTGTCAGCGCCTGTGCGAGTATTTGCCGAATCAATGTTGCCACTCGCTCCTGTCGGTGGCGGCCGCGGGATTTCATAGCAGGTTCAAGTGGGAGTCTATGATACGAGCAGCGGTGTCGCGCTCCACCAGATTGTCGGCGGCGCCAAGCACGGACTCGGCATGGCGCCGGCTGTTCGCGACGACACAACACGACAACTCGGCGCGCTGCCAGCGGTCCTGCAGATCGGTCTCGGCTACGGACACATTGAATCGTGCGTGCAGCCGGTCCTTCAAGCTCTTCACGATCCGGCGTTTGTCCTTGAGCGACTGGCAATCGCTGAGGTGCAGCTCCCACGTAACCACGCCGACAATCACTTATTCGTCCTTTGAGATTCCCGCCGGTTCCAGAGTGCGCGCGACCTGCTCCACCGTATAACTCTCGAGTAGGTCACCTACCTTGATATCGTTGTAATTCACAACGCCCATGCCGCATTCGAGACCATCTTTGACCTCTCGAACGTCTTCCTTGAAGCGCTTCAGGCTGGCGAGTTCCCCGTCATACATCTCCACTCCGTCTCGTATCACTCGGGTTCGGGCGTTACGCCGAATGACGCCGTTCCGCACGATACATCCCGCAATGGTCCCGATGCCGGAGATCTTGAAGATCTGGAGAATCTCCGCTTCGCCCAACACCACCTGTTTCTCTTCGGGGGCCAAGAGCCCTTCCAAGGCAGTCCTCACGCTCTCGACCGCTTCGTAGATGATACGATAGATGCGTACGTCGACGTGTTCGCGCTCGATGGCCGCCCTCGCGTTGGCATCGGGCCTGACGTGGAACCCGATGATGATGGCGTTCCCCGTCTTGGCGAACAGCACGTCGCTTTCCGTGATGGCCCCGACGCCTCGATGAATCACCTGGACCCGCACCTCGTCGGTCGAGAGGTGCGCGAACGCATCGGCCAGGGCCTCGGCCGGGCCGCCCTGGTCGGCTTTGATGACGATCTTCAGCGACTGCACCTTGCCGGCTGCGAGATGCTTGGAGAAATCTGCGAGGCTCACGACGCGCGAGGTTCGGCGGTGGGAAGCTTCTCGATCGAGCCGTTGTCGCTTTTGGGCTATGTCGCGCGCCTCCGCGGCGCTCTCCACCGCGTTGAATCCGTCCCCGGCGAGCGGCACACCCGCAAACCCGAGCACCTGTATCGGAAAGGAAGGGCCGGCTTCCTTCACTCGTCCACCATGCTCGTCATGCATCGCCCGCACCCGGCCCGACAGGTTTCCGCAGATGAAGTAGTCGCCGGTCCTGAGCGTGCCATGCTGTATGAGAACCGTTGCGACCGGCCCCTTCCCCGAATCGAGCCAACTCTCGACAACGGTTCCCACGGCTGGACGGTTCGGGTTGGCTTTATGGTCGAGCACGTCGGCCTGCAAAAGGATCTTCTCCAGCAACTCGTCGATCCCCTCACCGGTCTTCGCGGAGACGGGGGCCCATAGGGTGTCTCCCCCGAAGTCCTCCAGCACCACCTCGTGCTGCAGCAGGTCCTGCTTCACCTTCTCGATGTTCGCGGCAGGAAGGTCGATCTTGTTGATGGCAACCACGATTGGTACGCCGGCATTCCGCGCATGGCTGATCGCCTCGACGGTCTGCGGCATGACCTGGTCGTCCGCTGCAACGACGAGCACCACGATGTCCGTCACCTGGGCCCCACGGGCCCTCATGGCCGTGAACGCCTGGTGTCCGGGTGTGTCCAGGAAGGTGATCATCCGGCCGCCTGGAGTTTTGACGTGGTACGCTCCGATATGCTGGGTGATTCCGCCGGCCTCGCCTGCAATCACGTTCGTCTTGCGCACGTAGTCGAGCAGTGACGTCTTGCCGTGATCGACGTGACCCATGACCGTAACCACCGGTGGTCGAGGCTCGAGATCCTCGGGCAAGTCCTCTTTCACCGGCATGGCCGATTCCGGTGTGTACTCCTCTTCGCGCACTGCCTCGTAATCAAACTCGCTCGCGACGATCTCGATCTGGTCGAAGTCGAGTCGTTGGTTGACCGTGACCATCATGCCGAGGCCCTTGAAGCAGAACGTCACGATGTCCGTTGGAGTCACCTTGAGCGTCGTCGCGAGTTCTGAGACGGTAACAAACTCGTTGACCCGAACCAAGGTCTTCTCACGTTCCTTTTCGTCGGCGCGTTGCTGCTCTTGAATCTCACGGAAAGTGGGGTCACCTCCGCGGCGCCGAGGGGATTTCTTCGCGCTCGTGCCGCGCAAGCTGGCGAGGGTGCGGTTGATGTTGTCCTGCACGGCCTGTCTATCGACCGGCGTTCGCTTGCCCTTCTTGCGTTTCTTCCGGTCCCGTTCCCGTTGGCGTTCTTCGCTCGGTTGCGCGCCCGGCGTCGCCGAAGCAACCGGCACGCGTCCCGATGGCCGCCGCTGGACCAAGTCGGCCTTGGGCGCCGCCGATGCGACGGGTTGCAAGCCGGTGGTGACCGGTTTTGGACGTGACACCGGGGGTGGTTCGACGTGGCTTGGCGGGGCGTTGGCCGGCTCGGTGGCAGGTGGGACCGTCTCGCCTGCGGTAATAGCCGCTGTCTCGCCGGGGGTCTCCTGATCGGTTTTGGCGACCGCGGGTTCCGCTCCATCCATAGATGCCGGAGATGCCGGTACCTCACGGTCGGCTTCGCCGAACAGGGCTGTTTCCCGCTCCCGGAATGTGGGTTTGGCCGGGCTCGGTTCGAGGGCGGGTGGTGCCTGGCTGGCCTGTTCCGCCTCTCGACGCTGTTCTTCGGCCGCCTTCGCTTCGATTTCGCTAAGCGTACGACGCCGGCGTTTCGGGCGCGTCGGGGCGGCAGGTGCGGCCGCCGCTTCGGTTTTGGCCGCCTTTTTGGTCGTCTTCTTGGCGGTCTTTTTCGTGGTACGCCGGCGTCGCGTGGTGGTAGCCGTCTCGGCGCCTCTGCGTTTGTCCCGCTCCCAACGCGCACGCACCAGGGCAACCTGCCCCGAGTCTAAAGCCGACAGGTGACTCCTGACGTGAATATCCATCTCGGCCAGCAGCTTGAGCAGCTGGTCGGTCGGAATGCTAAACTCCGCCGCGAGATCGTGAATTCGCGTCTTCGACACTCAGTACCTCCTACAATCCCTCTTCCACGGACCGTGTCTTGATCCCCGCCGCCAGTTGGGTGTCCCGGACTCCCACCGCTTGTAGCGCACTGCGCCCTACAGAGTGACCCAATTCGGCCGCGGACGGTCCGAAAATTAACGGTGTTCCGCGCGCATGTGCGAGGCGAACCACCCGTTGGTCCGTACGTTTGCTCCGATCACCGGCGACAACCACCAGCGCCAGTTCGTCGCGCCGCAACGCGGCTCGGATGCCTCCAGTACCCACAGTCAGTGCCCCGGCTCGCATACCCAGGCCCAGCATTTGCAAAACCCCCTGCGTCACGTCGTCTGCGTGGGCTCCTGCTCGGTGTCAGACGCGGTCGATTCCGTCTGCAGCGACGGCTCTTCGGGTTCTGCTTGTTCCGCCACCGCCGCCGTGGGCGCCGCCGGCTCCCCGGTCTCCGCTTCGTCGCCGGCACTGTCTGAGGCCAAATCCGACCCTTCGGCGTCGTCGCTTGCCTCCTTGACCGGGGACTCGTCGTCCGCTGTGGTCTCCTCGGTGACCTCAGATAGAAACGACAGCAGCACGTCGCTTTGCTCTGTGTCCATACCCTCGATCTTCATCACGTCAGCGTGCTCGAGGTCGAGAATGTCGCGCAGGGTGTGGTACCCGGCTTTTTCCAGGGTCTGCACGAGATCCTCCGGGAATCCCCTGAGTTCCTGGAGCTTGACGTCGGCGACCAGATCTTCGGTAGGTTGCAACGGGGCGAACAACGGGCCCTCTTCAGTCCGATCTTGCCACTCCCGGCTGGAGTACAAATCGATTTTCCAACCCGTCAATTCTGAAGCGAGTCGCACGTTCTGTCCGTGCTTGCCGATCGCAAGTGACAGTTGATCGTCGTCCACGATCGCTTGGATCGTTCCCGTATCCGAATCGAAGTACACCCGTGACACGCGAGCTGGCGCCAACGACATCCGCGCAAATCTTTCGGGGTCAGGCGACCACGGAACGATGTCGATGCGTTCGCCACCCAGTTCGTTCACGACGGCTTGAACGCGACTGCCTTTGAGACCGACGCACGCTCCCACGGGATCAATCGAATCGTCTGAGCTCACGACGGCCACTTTGGTCCGGTTGCCGACTTCGCGCGCGGCCGCCCGAATCTCGACGATGCCCTGTTGAATTTCGGGCACTTCCAGCCCAAACAATGCGCTCACAAAGCTGGCGTCGGCGCGTGACAGAATGAGCCGCGGTCCGCGCGGCGTCTCCTCGAGGCGTGTGAGGACGGCCCGTATGCTGTCTCCCTGGTGAAAGTGTTCGCGTCGATTTTGCTCGCGATATGGGATGATCGCCTCGGCCTCTCGAAATTGGTTGATGAGAATGACCAGTTTGCCCCGTTCGATCTGCTGAATCTCTCCCGACAGCAGTTGGCCCACTTGGTTCGCGAACTCCTCCCGAATACGCGAACGTTCCCCTTCGCGCACACGTTGAATGATGCGCTGTTTGGCCGCCTGAACCGCCGAGCGGCCAAACGCCTCAAACGGTTCCTCTTCCTCCAACACTTCGCCAGGTTGGAATTCCGGATCTTCCCACCGGGCTTCCTCCAAACTGATCTGTGTCGCCGAATCCTCCACTGTCTCAACGACGGTGCGTAATCGCGTGACGCTGATAACGCCGTTGACCTCGTCGATCTGGATCTCGGCATTGACCGTCGGGCCGTACCGTCGGGCCATCGCGGCTTGGATACCGTCTCGCAGCAGATCGATCAGCTCGTTGCTGTCGAGCTGTTTGGCATTGGCGAGTTCACGAAGCGCCGCTAGCACGTCGGCAGGTGTCGCCATTCAAGCTCCTCGTGTTCTGGTCTAACTCCAGTTGACCACCAAGGTGGCGTCGCGAGCTTCTTCGAGTGGAACGGTCACCGCTTGCTCGTCTCCCCGCGGTCGTAACAAAACGCTGGCGCCTCCGTTGGTGACCCCGACTATCGTCGCGCGGACGCGACCCCTTCCCGCCAGTCTCACGTTGACCTCGCTCCCCTGAAAACGACTCCAGTGTTCCGCCCATCGAATGGGCCGCTCGATCCCCGGCGACGACACCTCGAGCACGTATCGCTCTCCGAGCACACCTGTCTCATCGAGCCACTGCTCGAGGCCCCGACTGATTACTGCGCAATCGTCGTGCGTGATGCCGCGGCCAGTCGCTGCATCCGGTACGTCGATGCGCACCTGCAGCAACGGACGTTTTTGCGAGCCGCGCTTGCGGAGGTCAACGAGTTCGTAGCCAAGTGCTGCCACTCGGCCTCGAATCGTGCTAATCAGACCCTCTAGTTCGTCATCCATGATCGACAAAAAAAAGCGCGGGCCCCAGCTGCGCCCGCTTCACCCAACAAGTTTATCGTCGAAGGAAGCTTAAGTCAAAGGCCGGCCGAGATATGCGATCATCCTGCCTGCTGACCGGCCATCTCGCCGGTGGGAGAAATACATGGCGGACTGGTCGAACGTGCACCACGGGCTCACGGTCACGTGCCGAATCCCCGCCACATGGGCCCGATCCGTCAGCACTTCTCGGAGGTCCACGCGCCTTGGGGAGCCGGAGGATTCTACCCCGAGCCGGTCGGTTACCTCGACACCCACCTCGTAGCGCGGGCCCGAGATGGCGACACCGCAGTGCATCGCAAAGCCGTCTCGGGGGCTGCCGGTGACTCCGGCGAGGCGGTCGATCGCTCGCTCCAGGATGCCCGCCGCGATGCCGCGCCAACCCGCATGGACGAGTGCGATCCCGCCGGTGTTTGGGTCGGCGAGATACACTGGCACGCAATCGGCCACGGTCACGGTGAGAAGGATTCCGGCCTCCCTGGTCACGTGGCCGTCGTACCCGTCGAGCACCAAACACCCTTCGAATCCGGCGTCATGCTGGCGGATTCGCGATCCGTGGGCCTGCCGGCTAACCGTGAGGCCGGGGAATTCAGTAGCAAATGAGGTGGCAACGGCGCGCCAGCGTGCCGTTACCGCTCCTGCCGCCTCGGGGGTGCAGAGCCCGAGGTTGAAGTCGCCACCGGAGGTGTTTCGAGTCGTGATCCCGGCCACGAGTCCGTAGGCGGTGCGCCATTCGGTGATCTCTGCGCGCTCCGGTGTCCTGTGCCCTTCGCCGATCTCTTCCCGCACAACGGGGGCCGTCACCCGTCGGCGCTCACACGTTCGATCTGGGCGCCGAGGGCCCTCAGCCGTCCATCGATGTCCTCGTACCCGCGATCGATTTGGCTGATGTTGTAGATCTGACTCTCCCCTTCAGCTGCCAGAGCCGCGAGTAGCATGGCCATGCCGGCGCGAATATCGGGGCTGCGGACCTCCGATCCCCGAAGCTGGGCCGGCCCTGCGATCACTGCCCGATGCGGGTCGCACAATACGATCTTGGCACCGAGTCCGATCAGCATATCCAAGAAATAGAGCCGGGACTCGAACATTTTCTCGAATACCAGCAACATGCCTTCACACTGGGTGGCTACTACGACGGCAATAGACATGAGATCGGCGGGGAACGCCGGCCACGGGCCGTCTTCAAGTTTGGGGATGTGCCCTCCCAAATCGGGCCGGATGCGACGCTCTTGGGAGGACGGGACCACCACCGTTCCCGCGTCGACCACCGGGCGGACACCGAGGCGCTCGAATCCCAAGAGGATGCTGCGGAGGTCCGCCGCGCGTACCCCTTCGATCGTCACCTCGCCATTCGTCACCGCTGCCAGGCCGATGAAACTCCCGACCTCGATGTGATCGGGGCCGACCTCCAAGGTCGCACCGTGCAGCGATGGCACGCCTTGCACTGTGAGCACATTGGTGCCGATGCCGTCGATCTGGGCACCCATGCCGATGAGACCATTGGCCAGATCCTGCACGTGAGGTTCTGAGGCTGCGTTTCGCAGCGTCGTTGTCCCCTCTGCCAGGACCGCCGCCATCAGCGTGTTCTCGGTTGCCGTGACGCTCGGTTCGTCGAGGAAGATGTCCGCACCCCTCAGCCGCTTGGCTTCGAGTGTGTAGTCTTCGCCCACGGTCACCTCGGCTCCCAGCTGCTCAAACGCGAGAAAGTGCGTATCAACGCGACGCCGCCCGATCACGTCTCCTCCGGGCGGTGGTAACTTTACGCGTCCGAACCGGGCAAGGAGCGGCCCTGCTAGCAGAATCGACGCTCTGATTTGCGCTGACATCTCTCGATTGAGTGCCTGCGGCCTGAGATTCGTCGGGTCGATGCGGACGGAGTTGTCACCGGTCCACTCCACCGATGCTCCCAGATCGGACACCAGGTTGAGCAAAGTGTCCACGTCGGTGATGCGCGGGACGTTGGTGAGCTGGCTCGGGCCATCGGCGAGCAAGGACGCCGCAATCAGCGGCAACGCGGCATTCTTGTTGCCGGATGGTCGGATCGATCCCCGAAGCGGGACCCCGCCTGTGACCTGGAAATGTTGGGGCATGATGTGCGAACCATACGGCCCTGCCGCGCCGACCGTCAAGCATATCGCTTGACACCGAATGAAGCCTGGCACAATCTGGGGCTGAGTCGTCTCGCGGCAGAGCCGACTACGGCAACCGGTATCATCGAGTTACCCGACCGAGGTCGGCAACGCGGGATGTGCTGCTGGTATGGAGCTATTGGTGTGCGTGGTGAATCAGGAAGAGAAACTCGAGGAGATTCTGTCCGGCTTCCTTGCGCTGGGAGTTACAGGTGCTACCGTACTCCATAGCGAGGGTATGGGCAAAGTACTCTCGCAAGATGTCCCGGTCTTCGCCGGGCTGCAGACCCTGATGTCGCGATCCCGGCCGCAAAACACGACAATTCTCTCAGTGATCGAGTCGGAGGATGTGCTCGAAAAAGCCATTGCGTTGGTGCAGGAAGTGTGCGGCGACCTCGCCGAGCCGTCCACCGGCATCGTCTTCACCGTACCGCTGAGCCGCGTGGTGGGGTTATCGCCGGAACTCGAGCGTGAGGGTGAGTGAGGTGGGTGCTCGCCACCGGTCGCAGGTTCGCTCAGGTTCAGGCCACCACGGGGCAATCCGCTCGCCCTGTCACCAGTCCCCCAGAGCGGCAGTAGAGGGAAGCTGATGGATTGGGCTGCAATCGTCACCGCCATTTCCACCGCCGCGCTCGCCGTGGTGGCGATCGGCCTTGCCGTCTTCGCGATGCCGCTTTTCAGTAGCGTACGGCGGCTCAGCGGGACTCTCGACCGATTGCTGGTGAGCCTGGAGCGTGACGCGGTTCCCCTGCTCGAGTCGACGAAATCCATGGTGTCCGAGGCCAGCCAGGTTGCGGCGAAGCTCCGCGACGAGGTAGACGGCATCGTCGACACGTCGCGAGAGGTACGGGACCGCGTCATGAACGCGGTCGACGCCGCAGAAGATCGACTCCTCGACTTGGAAGCGCTCCTCAACGTGCTTCAGGACGAGGTCGAGGATACAGTGTTGGACGTGGCGGCCGCGCTCCGAACCACGCGACGGGGCACAGCGATTTTCGGAGCCATGCGACGGGCGTTTCTCGGATCCGGCAAGAAGCGGAAGCGGAAGCGACGGAGCTAGGTAATGGCCTTGGGCCGGCTCGTGGCGGTAATCGGTGTAGCGTGCGCCGCGGCAGCGATATTTCCCCAAGATGCGCTCGCATGGACACCGGCGACGCACATCTTTCTCGGTGAGACCGTCCTGGCGAACCTGTCGCAGCTTCCCGAAACGATCGCCGCCCTGTTGCGCACCTTTCCGTACGATTTTCTATACGGTAGCATCGCCGCCGACACCTCTATGGCGAAGAAGTACGCCCCGGTCGGCAGACACTGTCACTCGTGGCACGTCGGACAGCAGATCTATGATCAGGCCGAAACCGATCCGTTGCGGGCGTTCGGTCTCGGCTACCTGGCGCACCTGGCCGCCGACACCGTCGCGCACAACTACTTCGTGCCACACCAACTGGTGGTGACGTCCCGATCGATCGCGTTGGGGCACTCGTACTGGGAGAGCCGCTTCGAGACGCAGCTCGGCCCGCAATACGCCACGACTGCCATGGACGTCATTCGACTTGGACATGGGGCGGCGGACGCGCATTTAGATCAAATCCTCGCGCCGACCATCTTCTCCGTGCGAACTAGCCGGCGCCTGTTTCGTGGCATGGTCGGGGTAACGGAAACCCAGAGCTGGCAGCGCGTGGTGCGCATGGCCGACAAGAAGAGCCGGTGGGACATCGAGGATTCCGATCTGGAGGCCTACATGGGCCGGTCGTTTCAGTACGTGATGCAGCTTCTCGGTCGAGACGAGGATGCTTTGCCTCGCCGGCTGGATCCGGCGGGCGAGTCGTCGCTCCGGCTCGCCAAGCGCATGCGGATCAAGGTTGTCAAAGGCATTACCTCACCCCCGATTCACGAGCTGATGGCCCAAGCCGCCGAGCACTTCCACCTGCCGGACACACCGATGCCGTATTGGGAGCATTCGAAGGCACAACGACCTTGGGGGACACGCGCGACAGACCCGCGGTGACCTGAGAAGGCCCTCGGAGGTGTCATCGCCCTAGCTCCTCGAGCAGCATCTGCTGCACTCGTTTGGGGTCGGCCTTGCCCCGCGACGTCTTCATGACGCGTCCCATGAAGAAGTCCATCAGTTTGCTCTCTCCCTCGCGGAACCTCGACAGCTCGTCCGGGTGTGTCTCGATGACAGTTCTTACCCACTCGGACAACTGATCCTCATCGTCGATTTGAATAACTTCCAGCCGAGCGGCGAGTGTCTCGGGCGCTTCATCCGTCACAGCGAGTTCGGGAAACAGTCGCTTGGCCGTTTGTAGGCTTACCTGTCGGTTCCCAACCATGTGAATCAGAGCCGCCAGTCTCGTTGGGGCTACGCGGAGCACTCCTTTGTTCTCATTTGCGTCTTGGAGTACGGAGCCCATCACCCAGTGGGCGGCCGTCCGGCCGTCCACGCCGGCGCCGGCCAGTTGCTCGAAATAATCCGCCAGCGCTCTGGTGCTCGCCAACACGCCCGCGTCGTAGCTGGGAACGCCGTACTGTTCTCCAAGCCTGGCACAGAGCGCCCGTGGCAACTCGGGCAAGCTGTTGCGCTCCTCGTCCAGCCAGTCGCGTCCGATTTCGAGGGGTGGCAAATCGGGTTCTGGAAAATAGCGGTAATCATGGCTCGCCTCTTTCGTGCGCATGACTCGCAATGTTCCCGTCGCGGCCGAGAACGTGTTGGGCTCAACGGTTGCGCCGTCCTCCAGGGTCTGGATCTGCGAGAGGCGGAGGTAATCCAGCGACCGCTCGACGGTTGCAAAGGAGTTCATGTTCTTGATTTCTTGCTTCACTCCCAATGCCTCTTGGCCCTCGCTCCGTACCGACAGGTTGGCGTCCACCCGCAGCCGCCCCTCCTCCATACTACAGTCGGATACGTCCAGATATTGCAGGATCTGCTTGAGGGTGGTGAGGTAGGCGCGGGCCTCAGCGGGAGATCGGAGATCCGGGTCACTCACGATCTCGGCCAGGGGAATCCCGGACCGATTGAAGTCCAACGCCGTCTGGTCGGGAAACCGATCGTGCAGCGACTTGCCAGCGTCCTCCTCCAGATGCAGGCGGGTCAATCCGATCGACACGTCGCCGCGGTCGGCCGACTCGATTTCCAATGCTCCGCGGCTTGCAAGGGGCTGGTCGAATTGGGAAATTTGATACCCTTTGGGCAGATCGGGATAGAAATAATTCTTGCGGGCGAAGAGGCTGGTGCGGTGGACGGCAAAGCCCAACGCCAAAGCCGCTCGCACTCCCAAACGCACCGCTTCACGATTGGTGACAGGCAGCGCGCCCGGGAGGCCAAGGCACACCGGACACACATTGGCGTTGGGATCGTCGCCGAAAACGGTCGAGCAGTCGCAAAACAGCTTCGAGCGAGTCGCCAACTGCACGTGTACCTCGAGCCCGATCACCGTTTCCCAGGTCATCGTAGCTCGTGGTCGCCGTCAACGACTCTCTCCATGACCTGCGCTACGTTGAGCAGGGTCTGTTCGGCGAAAACCGGTGCCATCAACTGGCCGCCAATTGGGAGTCCGTTCGCCCTTCCGATCGGCACGGAAATGGCTGGGATGCCGGCCAGATTGGCCGCGCACACAAAAACGTCGCCGAGATACATGGCGACGGGGTCTCCGAGCAGTTCCCCCGCCTTGAATGCCGTGGTCGGTGTCGTCGGCGTGAACAACACGTCCACACCGCCGTCGAACACGGCCGTGAAGTCGCGAGTGATCCGACCGCGGGCTATCTGCGCCTTTGTGTAGTACGCTTCGTAGTAGCCCGAGGACAGCACATGAGTGCCGACGACGATCCGGCGCCGTACTTCCGCCCCGAACCCGGCTCCCCGAGTGGCCCGGTACATTGCTGCCAAGTCGTCCACCCCCTCCCCACCCTCCTGCCCCGTTACACGCGCTCCGTAGCGCACGCCGTCATACCGGGCCAGATTGGCGCTCGCCTCGGCCGGAGCGATCACGTAATAGCAGGGTACGGCGAGTCGGGCGTGCGGCAGTGAGACATCCCGTGTTACGGCTCCGGCTCGCCGCATGGCGTCTACGGCCCGATCACACGCCTTTCGCGTTACCGGATCGAGATCGCTGGGGAAGTATTCCGCCGGAAGCCCCACGACAATCCCGTCGAGGTCTTGCCGGTCGAGCGAGATGTCGATCGGGTCCACGTCGGCGCAAGTCGAGTCTCTTTCGTCACGCCCTGATATGACTTCCAGCACCGCGGCGGCTTGCTGCACCGACGCGGCGATCACGCCGATTTGATCCAGTGAGCTTCCGAAAGCAATCAATCCATACCGGCTCACACGGCCATAGGTTGGCTTCAGACCTACGACTCCGCAAAACGCCGCGGGCTGCCGAACGGATCCTCCAGTGTCCGATCCGAGGGCGGCGTCCACCGCTCCGGCGGCGACCAGTGCCGCCGACCCGCCCGACGACCCACCCGGAACACGTTCGGCATCGACGGGGTGCCGAACCCGGCCGAACGCCGAGTGCTCGCTCGACGAACCCATGGCGAACTCGTCGAGGTTCGACTTGCATGCGACCATCCCGCCCGCCGCTTTGAGTCGCGAGACCGCGGTGGCCTCGTACGGGGACCGATAGTTCTCCAGGATCCGCGACCCACAGGTCGTGTCGTATTCGACAGTGCAGATGTTGTCTTTCACGGCCAGCGGCAGGCCCCCCACCCCGAGCC
>JADFPO010000007.1:37869-41192 GCA_022562295.1 Gemmatimonadota bacterium | reverse complement strand
CGCGAGACCGCGGTGGCCTCGTACGGGGACCGATAGTTCTCCAGGATCCGCGACCCACAGGTCGTGTCGTATTCGACAGTGCAGATGTTGTCTTTCACGGCCAGCGGCAGGCCCCCCACCCCGAGCCGGGACGGTGTGGTACGGGCATCCACTTCCCGTCCCTGGCGCAGCAGCACCTCGGGATCGAAGGCGATGGTAGCGTTGAGACCTGAACTCTCAGCCGCTTCGATGCGCGCGGCCGCGAGCTGGGCAGCCTCATACGCGGTAGTCATCCGGTGTCGTCCAACCGTCCGACCTTGGGCACCAGGTAGAGCCCGTCGGAAAACTTTGGTGCCGCCGGCAGCGGCGGCTTGCCGCCAGGGCGCACGACATCTGGTCGTAGCGGAGCCTTTGCGGGTCCGGGCCGGAAAGGTTCGGCGTCCGCCGCTTCGACGTGCTCGAGCTGGGCGACGTACTCGAGAATGGCGCCGACCTCGCGGGTGAGGGTCTGGAGGGAATCGGGGTCGAGCGATATGTGGGCCAGCCGGGCGATGCGCTCGACTTCTTCGGGCGGCACCGTCATGCCGGATCCCAGTCGCGCTCGAGTCCTGCGTACGCCACCAGCAACTGTTTGGTGGCGAACTCCTCGTCGTCGAATTCTATGACGACCTTCAGATCGCGCCCGCCGCCGGCTAGGCCGCGAATCGTGCCGGAACCGAACGTGCGGTGTCGAACACGTTCTCCTTTGATGTATCGTGGAGCGTCTTGCGACTCCATTTCCGGCGCGCTCGGAGTAGGCATGACCGAGAGGGAGCCGACCGGCTGGGCGGCGGATTTGCGAAACCAGTCGCCGCCGAAGAGGCCGCTGCTGCGGCGCTCTTCCACCACGTCCGGCGGAATTGCCTCGATAAAGCGCGACGGCAGGCCCGGCAGGAGCTGGCCGCCGCGGCGGCGGGCCCGCGCCCATGTGAGATAGAGGCGGTCCTTGCATCGGGTGATCGCTACATATGCCAAACGCCGCTCTTCCTCGACTCCGCCCGGCGCTTCCACCGAACGCCCCAGTGGGAAGAGACCGTCTTCCAGCCCCGCAATCGCCACGATGGGCCACTCGAGGCCCTTGGCGGTATGCACCGTCATCAGCTGCACGCCCTCCGGATCTCCGGAGACGGATTCGTCCGACGTGGTGAGTGCGGCTGATGCGAGGAAACGCTCGAGTGGAGTGCCGGTGTCGTCCGGGTCGATTTCTTCCGACCATTCGGCCGCGCTCGCCACCAGTTCCCGCACGTTCTCCATGCGCTCGATTCCGGTAGCGCCATCTTCCGCGAGAAAAGACTCGTACGCCGTCGCCTCTATCACGCGTTCCAGGATGGAGGCAGGGGCTGCCGTCTCGGCATCGAGGCTCAGGTCGGCGATGAGATTCACGAAGTCCCGGAGACCGTTCTTCGCCTGGGGACGCAGGTCACGAATCCGATCGGCGATGCCAGCTGTATCGAGCATCGAACGTCCCCATTGCCTCGCGGTGTCGTGAAGTTTCCGGACACTGGTTTGTCCTATGCCTCGCTTGGGAACCTGCACCGAACGCAAAAACGCCTCATTGTCAACCGGGTTTGCGATCAGTCTCAGGTACGCCACGAGGTCGCGCACCTCTCGGCGACTGAAGAAGCTCACCGCGCCCACGACCCGATGGGGAATCGACGCTCGGCGAAACGCCTCTTCAAAAGCGCGCGACTGCGAATTGGTACGGTATAGCACCGCCATCTCGGCGTACTGGTAGCCGTCGGTCGCAGTCCGCTCGCGGAATTCCCGGGCCAACCACTCGGCTTCGTCGCGCTCGTCCGCCGTCGTCACGACGGTTACGGGCTCCCCTCCAGGGCGGGACGTGAACAACGTTTTCCCGAGCCGGTCCACGTTCTCGTCGATTACACCGTTGGCCGCGTCGAGAATCATTTGTGTGGATCGATAGTTCTCTTCGAGCCGGAACATCGTCACATCGGGAAAGTCTTGCTCGAAATCCAGCATGTTGCGCACATCGGCGCCCCGCCAGCCGTAGATCGACTGGTCGTCGTCTCCGACAACACATAAATCCCGATGGGTCGCACTCAAACTTCGTACCAAGAGGTACTGCGCCCGATTCGTATCTTGAAACTCGTCGACCAGCACACACTGGAACCGCTGTTGGTATGAGGCCAGGCGATCCGGATGCTGACGAAACAGGGTCAGGGGATGGAGGAGTAGATCGTCGAAGTCCATCGCATTCTGGGAGGCGAGGGCCTGGTTGTACTCGAGAAAGATTTCGGCGGCCACGCGTTCAAGCGGCTCGCGGGCCGCCGTAGCGAGTTCCTCCGGCAGCGTCATGCGATTCTTTGCGCTGGAGATGATGGCGCGCACGGCACGTGGTGGGAAAGCCTTCGGGCTGTATCCCGCCTGGTCGAGCAGCCGTTTGATGAGCGACAGCTGATCGTTCTCATCGTAAATCGAGAATCGGCTCGTGAAGCCGATCAGCTTGGCTTCACGGCGCAACAATCGGGCGGAGAGGGAGTGGAACGTTCCTATCCACAGTCCCTCAGGATCTCGCCCCAACAGTTCGGCTACGCGGCGTCGCATTTCGCTCGCGGCCCGGTTCGTGAACGTGACGGCGAAAATTTTCCACGGCGGAACCTCGTGTCGTTTCACGAGATGTGCGATACGCGCGGTGAGCACCCTGGTCTTGCCCGATCCGGCTCCTGCCAGAACGAGCGATGGCCCGCCGCGAAATTCGACTGCCGCTCGTTGGGTGGGATTGAGAGCTGGCGCGCTCATCCCGCGTCCGCGGGAAGCTCCGCCACGAATCGAGCGCCGCGCTCCATCGGCTCGAACCGTAGGTGACCGCCGTGAACGTCCTCAATGATTCGGCTCGCGAGTGCGAGTCCGATTCCCCAGCCCCCCGATTTCGTGGTGATGCCGGGCTCGAACAGGTTGTCGCGCACTTCGATCCCGACACCCGGCCCATCGTCTTCCACGATGACCGATACCGTATTGCCCTCCAGCCTTACGCTTGCATCGATGCGTCCGCCCCGGCCACTGAGCGCGTCGATGGAGTTGCGAATCAGGGCTTCCACGGCCCACTCGAGCAAGACAGGGTCGCCCATCACGATCGGGCCCGCCGACCTGGCATTGACTCGCAACGCGATCTTATTGGCGTGGCGTGGGAGCCGCGGGGCGAAGTAGTTGGCTACCCGAGCAGTCAGCGAACCCATGCCGACCCGCTCCTGCCGCGCGGGCCGGCCGATGCGCTCGAAGCGTTGCGCCACCCGCTCCAACCGGTCCATATCGGCGCGAAGGTGTTTGGCGATCTTCTTGGTATC
>JADFPO010000007.1:18989-37769 GCA_022562295.1 Gemmatimonadota bacterium | reverse complement strand
GAGCAGTCAGCGAACCCATGCCGACCCGCTCCTGCCGCGCGGGCCGGCCGATGCGCTCGAAGCGTTGCGCCACCCGCTCCAACCGGTCCATATCGGCGCGAAGGTGTTTGGCGATCTTCTTGGTATCCGGCTGTTCGTCCCGCAACCGTTCGATCCAGGCGGCCGCACTCATCAGCGGCGTGCCGAGTTGATGTGCCGACTCTCGGGCCATGGCCACCCACAACCGATCACGATGCAAGTGTGCCGCCGCCCGAAACGCCCAGATCCCGGCCAGCACCGCAACAGTGAGCACCGCCAGCTGAAACACGGCCAGCCACGTCAGTCGGCGGCCAAGGTCGGTGGCGCCGAAATAGATCCGCAATCCATCCGGATTGATCACCGGTGGATTCGCTCGCCCGAGTTCGCTGGCGTATGCGGTGATGCGAGGGTCTCGGAGGATGGGTGAAGTGGGGAGACACGGATCCGGGTCGATCGGGAGGTTCGCACACGCCGTCACGTCGCCCGTGCTGTCCGTCACCACGAGAGGGATCCCCGTTGCGGTAATCTCGCGGACGATCTCCAACAGATCGGCTGTTCGGACAGGGTCCGGATCGTTCAGCACGCCAATGAGGCTGCCATAGATTCGCGTGGTGTCGCGGGCTTCGGAGCGGAGGTGGCTGACGATGCGCCAAGCCTGCCACAGGGAAATACCGCCCACGGCCAACGCAAGCCCCAGGCTGATGGCCGGCGCGATGCGCCGCAGTCGTCTACCGATCTTACCGGGCATTCGGTGTCAGCCGTTCTACACCCAGATATGGAACCAGTGCCTCGGGAATCCGCACCGTGCCGTCTTCCATTTGATTGTTTTCCAGCAACGCAATGATCGTCCGTGGCAATGCCAATCCCGATGCGTTGAGGGTGTGTACGAAATCTGGCTTGGCACCGGCCTTAGGGCGGTACCGAATATTTGCGCGCCGTGCCTGAAAATCCGTGAACACGCTGGCACTCGACACCTCCAGCCACGTGTTCATCCCGGCAGCCCATGCCTCGAGGTCGTAGGTCTTGGCGCTCGCAAATCCCAACTCTCCCGTCGCCAGCGCCAGCACCCGGTAGGGTAGCTCGAGGCGCTGCAGCACCATCTCCGCGTGACCCAGCAGCCGTTCCAACTCTTCACCGGACGACTCCGGCGTGCAAAAACACACGAGTTCGACCTTGTCGAATTGATGCACCCGAGTGATGCCGCGCGTTTCCTTTCCGTGTGCGCCAGCCTCGCGGCGGAAACAAGGGGTGTAGGCCGCGTATCCCAACGGTAGCTGCCCGATAGCGAGGGTGTCATCGCGGTGAAGATTGGTGACCGGCACCTCCGCCGTGGGCGTTAAGAACAGACCATCTTCGGTGACGTACATGTCGTTCGCGAGATCAGGAAGCTGGCCGGTACCGCGCGCGCTGGCTTCATTGATGAGGGCTGGGGGCCACACCTCGACGTAGCCATGTTCGGTGGTGTGGAGATCGAGCATGAAGTTGATCAATCCGCGCACGAGCTTCGAACCCAGGCCGACATATACCGGGAAACCCTTTCCCGCCACTTTTGCCCCGCCGGCCAAGTCCAGTATGCCGAGTGATTGACCGATGTCCCAGTGCGGCTTCGGCTCGAAGGAAAACGTGCGCGGTTCTCCCCAAGTCCGGATCTCCTGGTTGGCCGACGCATCGCCCGTGGGCACACTGGCGAGAGGCGGATTGGGAATGCGCAACTGCTGGTGCGTGAGTTCTTGCTCGATGTCGTGCAACCGCTGGTCGTGATCCTTGATCTTGGCGCTTGCCGTCTTGAGCTCGGCGAGCAGATCGGACGCATCGTCGCCGGCCTTCTTGCGCTGGGCGACTTCGAACGACGCTTTGTTGCGACTGGCTTTGAGCGCCTCGACTTCTCTCAGCACGGCTCTACGCTGGCGGTCCAATTCGAGGATGGTGTCGAGTCGTGAAACGAGGTCGGGATCACGCCGTGCCGCCGACGCCTTGAACTCGTCAGGGGCGTCGCGAAGCTTCTTGAGATCGATCACCGCCGTTACTGCGTGGGGAGGCCAGGCTCGAGGCTGCGATAACCGCAGTTGACGTTGACGAGACCTTCCAGCGTTATCAGCCGAGCGTTCAGGTCGACTGCGAGCACCCGAAACTTTCCATACCGCGGCAGCGCGCCGATGAAAATCACGCAGCCAAACGTCGTCGGAGTGGAGCGGATGATGAAGATCGAGTCCTTACCGACAGTTAGCGCACTATCTCGTTCGTAGTCGTCCAAGGGTGCGACTCGGATGTCCGCGAACGCTTGGTTCGACATCTGGATGGCTGAGGACGCGCCGAGACCAAGCGCGCCCCTCGTAAAGATCTGTGGTGTGTTGTCAGGATCGATGTCGAATGCGAAATCGAAAGACTCCGTTCCCCGATCCGTGCGGGCGAGTTCGCGGAACAGGAGGTTGTAGCCACTGGGCGTGGTGATGGGGGTCCCGCGCAACGCCCCCAGCGTAAACGTGTCGATGACACTTCCGTCGGTGGGCGCGGGGAGCGCGAGTGGGTTGTCGCACGCCGCCACGACGAGCAGGGCGCCCGAGACGGCCAACGCAGGGTTAAAACGGGAAAAAAACATGGCATATACCTGAGTGCCGAACAGTAGTGAAGTGCGGAATTCGGGTCAACCCGACGATGTTGCTTGACTTCACATCAGGGCCGTTCTAGCTTGGCGCCCATGGCGAGTATTAGAGATGTCGTGCAGGAACTCGGGCAACGCGAAGGTGTCGAGACCGCGGTTGTACTCGGCCGGGACGGTTTACCGATCGATTCGTTCTCCCAGAACGGGTTGGATGCTGACGGGATCGCAGCACTCGTTCCGTCCCTGGTAGGCGCATGTGACAGGTTGGGCCAGGCGGGTACCCGAGGCGATTTCACGGCAACCGTCATCGAGTACGGAAACGGGTTCGCGATCGTGTCGATCATCAACGCTGAGACGCTCTTTGCGGTGTTCGTACGTCCCGACACGAACGTGGGCAGTATTTTACACGAGCTCAACAAATATCGCACCGCTATCGCCGGACTCCTCTGAGCCGGCATGCGTGGCTCCCGCACCCGCCACCGCTTGACAACTCGTCTTTCCGCACCGCCCCTCCCACCTGCCCCCCAGCCTAAAGCCAACGTGGACCGCCGAGGAGGATTGGTCCGATGAGTCGCTGGGCGGCGGTGCTAGCGGGTGGGTCGGGGACCCGGTTCTGGCCGCTATCGACTCGGACCGCTCCGAAGCAAATGCTGTCCCTCACCGGGGGGGAACCGCTTCTCCGGCAGGCGGTGCAACGACTTCACCCACTCATTCCCCCCGAGCGAATCGTGGTGGTCACGGCAGAGGCTTTGCGGCAAGCTACCTGCCGACTGCTGTCCCACATTCCCGCCGATAACATACTCGGCGAGCCGAGGGCGGCGTCGACCGGACCGGCGCTCACGTGGGCCACGTTCCTAGTGGCCCAACGTGATCCGGATGCGGTGCTGCTGTCGCTGCATGCCGACTGGTTCGTAGGCGATGACGTGGGATTTCGGACGGCTGCGTCGAAGGCGCTCGACGTTGCCGAACATCGAGACGTCCTCGTTACCGTCGGCATCGTACCCGACCGGCCCGACGTGGGTTACGGATACATCGAACCCGGCGAGACGCTTGACCGGGACGCACGGCACATCGTTCGCTTTACCGAAAAACCGCCGCTCGAAGAAGCCAAACGCCTCGTGGATGCCGGTGCCCTCTGGAACAGCGGGCTGTTTGCGTGGACCGCAGCCCGGTTCTTGACCGAGACCCGCGCGGTGGCACCCGAAATCAGCGCCGGGCTCGCCGCGCTCGAATCCGACGACGTGCGGGGGTTCTTCGAGGCAGTCACGCCCATCGCTGTGGATATTTCGCACTTCGAACGAACCGACCGAAGCGCAGTCGTACAGGGAGACTTCCCATGGGATGACGTCGGCACCTGGAGCGCCTTGGCTCGTATTCGTTCGCGGGACGATTTCGGCAATGTGTTGGTCGGCGACGTCGAGCATCGCGGCGCCTCGAATTGCGTTGTTTGGGCGGAGGACGGGCCTATCGTGCTCGACGGCGTGCACGACCTGGTCGTGGTGCGTGCGAACGGCATGGTGCTCGTGACCACAAAGGACCGGGCCGCGCACTTGAAGGACCTGCTCGCCGCTTTACCGGCACGACTCACGGCCATCGACGATACGAAGGGCACACCGAGTTGACGGACCTATATCTGCGAGACCCGGATGTGACTCGGCTGTGGGCGCCGTTTCTCGACGCACGGCCGATAAGTGAACTGCGTGCCGGCGCATGGTTGATTCGCGAGCGGTGGGAAGCCATCGCTGGTGGAGAGACGAAACGCATTTTTGCGCGGGAAGCGCTGCACTCGTTTACCGAAGACTCCGTGCCCAGCGTTGGTCCCACCATGCCCACTCCCGGCCCGGCCCTCGTGGGCCGCGGCGATTTCGCTCCTAGCGGCGTGGCTCCGGAGTTGCCCAAAACGCCTGCGAGGTTGGTCAACGACGATGATACGGTCGGGTGGTGGGTGCCGGAGGGTACAACGTGGGAAGATGGGATGGGAGACGACTGGGACACCGTCGAACTCGAGGGCCTCTTGCTGCACGGCGCTTACGACCTTGTAACCGCCCTCGAGATGTTTCTGGTGGCGGACGTGGCCGATTTTGTGCAGCAAGGCGGCGACGGCTTGCCGGACGCATGCGTCATCATCGGAGATCCAGACGATGTGGTGCTGCTAGGAGCCCGCGTCGAACCGGGGGTAACGTTTGACGTGCGTGAGGGTGTGGTGGTCGTAGAGCAGCACGCCTACGTGAAGGGGGGCACACGGTTTGAGGGACCGGTATACGTGGGCCCAGGCACGGAGGTGCTCGGCGGTCAGATCCGGGCGTCGGCTTTCGGCCCGCGGTGCCGCGTGCGAGGTGAAATCACGGATTCCGTGTTCCTGGGCTACGCCAACAAGGCTCATGACGGCTTCGTCGGCCACTCGGTGATCGGGAAGTGGGTGAATCTCGGCGCGGATACGGTGACGTCCAATCTCAAGAACACCTACGGCATGATGCGGTTGCGCGTCGAGGATCAGACGATTGAAACGCACCGGCAAAAGTTGGGCAGCCTCGTAGGAGATCATGCGAAGACCGCCATCGGAACCCTGCTCGACGGCGGCACCGTCATTGGGACTGGCGCTAACGTGTTCGGCGCGGTGAGACCCCCCAAGTACGTCCGTCCGTTCGCCTGGGGACTCGGGGATGACCTCATGAACCTCAAAGGCTTCCTCACCGTCGCCACCCGCGTGATGCCGCGACGCGACGTGACGGTGACTGACGAGGTGAGACGAATGCTCGAAGACGTGTATCGAGCGGCGACGTAGCGATGGAACTAGCCGTTCTGGGGTCCGGCAGTCGCGGCAACGCATTTGCGGTGCGGGCGCGGGGAGTCTCGATGCTACTGGACGCGGGGTTCGGCCCACAAACGTTGACAAAACGAGCAGAGCGTGTGGGTATCGACTTGGGCGCGTTGGTCGGAGTCGTGCTGACACACGAACACGGCGACCATGCGCGCGGCGCCGGGCGCATCGCGCGGGCGGCGGGATGTCCGGTGTACGCATCCGCAGGCACGCTTGCGGCGCTGGCGGACCGCCTGGGCGACGTGCCCCGGCACCGGATTGAACCGCTCCGGCCCCTATCGATCGGCCCATTCTCGCTCACCGGATGCCACACGAGTCATGACGCCGCCGAGCCGATGGCGTTCGTCGTGAGCACAACGGGCGGCAAACTGGGCCTGGCCTACGACCTTGGGCGCCCAACAACGGCCGTCCGCTACCTGTTACGCGACGTCACCACTCTTTTACTGGAAGCCAACCACGATGAGATCATGCTGCGGACGGGAAACTATCCTCCGGCGGTGCGTGAGCGAATCGCCGGGGCCGGCGGTCACCTGTCGAACCGTGCCGCCGCCGAGTTGGTGGCGGAGTTGATACACGAGGGATTGGAGTTGGTAGTCCTCGTGCACCTCAGCGATCGATGTAATCGGTCGGATCTCGCGCGCTCCGAGGTGGAGCGTGCGCTGGCGGGTCGTCGCTTTCGAGGGAAAGTGCTGGTGGCCCTTCAGGACGAGCCTCTGCCACCCATCACGGTGGCGCGGGAGCCGAGTCAGTTTGAGTTGGCTCTGACTGGCTAGACGAAGTCGGCCGCTGGCGTCAATTCA
This sequence comes from Gemmatimonadota bacterium, assembly GCA_022562295.1. Taxonomy (GTDB): domain Bacteria; phylum Gemmatimonadota; class Gemmatimonadetes; order Gemmatimonadales; family GWC2-71-9; genus B3T1B10. The sequence continues at coordinate 31,528 of JADFPO010000007.1, read as the reverse complement.
CTAACGGCATTGCCCGGCGGTCGGCTGGAGGCGCTGGCGGGACTTCGACTCCCTGCGGTCGAGGAGTGGCGGGGCCCACCCGTTTGAGTTCAATCGGATCCTCCAGGTCGCCGCCCGAGAGAGTCAACTTGTCTCTCCGTACCTCGAACTTATAGACCATCCACTCGTCGCCAATCGCGAGATGGATCGAATCCGCCTCGATCCTCCAACGCACGATATCATCTCCGAACGATGCCGATGAGTCAGGCCGCACAATGATTTCCTGCGGCCCTTCCGGTGTCTCCGCACGCCAGGTACCGGTTATGTCCGGGCCGATCTGTCCTGCAAGCATTGAGGGGAGCGCCAGTGCCACCAACGGGAAGGTAAGCGTTCTTATTGAAGGCATTGTGAGAATCTACAGTCTGGTGATTGCGTACGCCACGAGAAGGGGTTGCAGTATCCGGAATTCCCAAGCAAGAAAAGGCCCCGGCATTGCCGGGGCCTTTTCTTCGTCCACTGCCGCGTTTTAGTACATCCCCGGCATACCACCACCGCCGCCACCAGGCGGTGCGGGCGGTTCATCTTCTTTCTTCTCGACCACCACGCACTCGGTTGTGAGCAGCAGGCCGGCTACGGACGCCGCGTTCTGCAACGCGGCGCGCGTCACCTTTGTGGGATCGATCACGCCCGCCTTCACGAGATCCTCGTACGTGTCGGTCAACGCGTTGTAGCCGTAGTTGCGCGACTTGGCGTTGCGCACGCGCTCGACCACGATGGAGCCTTCGGCCCCCGAGTTCTCAGCGATCACCCTGATAGGCTCTTCGAGCGCGCGCCGTACGATGTCGAGGCCGATTTGTTCCTCTTTGCCCACCTTCATCTTGTCGAGCACTGGCTGCGCGCGCAAGAACGCAACGCCACCACCGGCCACAATGCCCTCTTCGACGGCGGCGCGGGTGGCGTGCAACGCGTCCTCGACGCGCGCCTTCTTCTCTTTCATTTCCGTCTCGGTTGCGGCGCCGACGTTGATCACGGCCACGCCACCGGCCAACTTCGCGAGACGTTCTTGTAGCTTTTCAGTATCGTAGTCCGACGTGCTCTTGTCGACTGCGGTCTTGATCTCGCCGATCCGGCCCTGGATGTCCTTCTCCTTGCCGCCGCCGTCGATGATCGTCGTGTCGTCCTTGTCGACCACGATGCGCTTGGCCCGACCCAGGTCGCTTACGACCGTGTTCTCGAGCTTGAAGCCGACTTCTTCGCTGATCACCTGGCCGCCGGTCAGGACGGCGATATCCTGCAACATCGCCTTGCGGCGGTCGCCAAACCCAGGTGCTTTCACAGCGCAGATCTTCAGTGTTCCGCGCAGCTTATTGACCACGATTGTCGCCAGCGCTTCACCCTCGACGTCTTCCGCGATGATCAGCAGCGGCTTCGCGGTCTGCGCCACTTTCTCCAGCAACGGGAGAAGATCCTTCATGGCGGAGATCTTTTTGTCGTGAATGAGTATGTAGGCATCGTCGAGTGCGGCTTCCATCTTCTCCGAGTCGGTCACGAAATATGGAGAGAGGTAACCGCGATCAAACTGCATACCGTCGACGGTCTCGAGTTCCGTCTCCAAACCGCGCGCCTCTTCGACCGTGATGACGCCGTCTTTACCAACCTTCTCCATAGCTTCGGCGATGAGGCTGCCGATCTCCGGGTCGTTGTTGGCCGAGATGGACGCGACTTGTGTGATCTCCTTCTTGCCGGAGGTCGCCTGCGACGTTTTCGCGAGTTCCTCGACCACCGCAACGACCGCCTTGTCGATGCCGCGCTTGATCGCCATGGGGTTGACGCCTGCGGTTACACTCTTGAGCCCTTCACGGAAAATGGCCTGCGCCAGGATCGTAGCGGTCGTTGTGCCGTCGCCGGCCACGTCCGACGTTTTAGTGGCCACTTCCTTGACCATCTGCGCGCCCATGTTCTCGACGGGATCCGATAGCTCTATTTCTTTGGCCACCGTCACGCCGTCTTTGGTTATGGTGGGACTTCCGAACTTTTTGTCGATCACAACATTCCGCCCCTTGGGGCCGAGTGTCACCCTAACCGCGTCCGTGAGCTGGTCGATGCCCTTGCGCAACTTGGCGCGGGCATCGACGTCGAAATGCAGTTCTTTAGCTGTACCCATCGATCTGCCTCCCTATTTCGTTCACCCGCCCATGATGGCGAGGACGTCCGATTCTTTGATGATGAGGTACTGCTCGTTGTCGAACGTTACCTCGGTTCCGCTGTACTTCCCGTACAGCACGGTTTGGCCGGCGGACAGGTCCATGGGAACCCGCTCACCTTCCTCGTACCGCCCTGGTCCGACGGCTACGATCTTACCCTGTTGGGGTTTTTCCTTCGCGGTGTCGGGGATATAAAGCCCGCCCCGCATCTCCTCCGTCTCCTCCATCGGACGCACGACGACCCGGTCCCCCAAGGGCTGAACGTCGAGCTTTTTCTTCGACTTTGACCCTCTGGCCATGACCTGCACCTCCATTTCATGTAAACGCTTTATATACAACAGGTTAGCAGTTCCTAGTACTCATGGCCGACGAGTGCTAGGAACAAGAACCTACACCAGCCCCCTTGCTGTGGTCAAGTCTATGGTCATTAGGGTATTGGAGTTGGCTAGTGTACCGTCCCACAAGTTCATTGCATACTGCACGTACCGTGGATTCCCCTCCAGACGCTGCCATACCGGCGGACTCGACGCCGGCAACTCAGCGGCCAGCTTCCAGATGAGCTACCCGCTTCCCGCGACCTGCTTCCAGACTTTGCCGCCCGTCGCGCACGCGCCTTCGGTGTGAGTGGTCGAATCTGGTAGCGGGCAGCGGGTAGCGGGAGCTGGCTATTGTTCAGCGAACTTCTGGGACATCACACTAGGAGTCGGCCTGACCGCCCTGCTCCCAGTGATCCTCCAGTTCCACCCCCAACCCGTCGGCGAGGCGGTTCACGTAGTTGTAGTAGCTGGTCACCTGGCACGCGTCGAGAATGGCGGCGTCCGTCAGCCCGACCTCACGGAGCGCGTGTACGTCGCCTTCCGACATGGTTGACGGGCGGAGCGTCAGCTTGACGGCATAGTCGAGGATGGCCCGCTCCCGAGGTGACAGGTCGGCTCTCGCGTAGTCCTCCTCTAGGTCGGACACGAGCCGGTCGTTCTTGAGCAAGCGACGGAGCCCCGCCCCGTGGTGCCGCAGTCAGTAGAAACACCCGTTGACCTTGGATACCACCACGGCGATCATCTCGCGCTCCGTCCGTGAGAGGTCGGAGCCACCCCGCATGAGAGACGCATAGAGGCGATAGTGGTCGTCGAGGGATCTGGGATTCAGGGAGTGAATCTTGAGGATGTGGTCCACGCCGTGTTCGGTCGCGACGCGATCGAAGCTCTCTTTCAGCGACCCGGTGGCGTCTTGCTCTTCGATCCATTCGATCCAAGGCATAGCTTTTCCTGACTGCGAACCCACGCTGCATCGGGCCCGCGGTCAAAGTGTGAATAGTTCTCGTGGTTGCGCGGAGCCCGTCCGAACGGCACTTACGTGGACCGCCGCACGGCCGTCGCTACAGAATGCGCCGGACTGAGACCCACCGGGCCTGCCACCACCGACTGTTGCCGTCGGTCGCCACCAGACTCGAGATGGCGACACCGCGGGAGGCGCTGTGGATGAACTTGCCTTCTCCGATGTACAACCCTACGTGTGTGATACGCGACGTGCGTTCGACCGAAAAAGCCAGGATGTCTCCGGGTCGGAGATCGCCAACGCGCCGCTCCACGTATTTGCCGGCACGGGCTTGGTCGCGGCTTACGCGCGGGATGATCACGTCGTGTTCGCCATATGCGTACTGGATTAGGCCGGAGCAATCGAAGCCGTTGTCGTCTGTGCCTCCCCAGCGATACGGGGTGCCCATGACGTCGATGGCGGTTTGCACGATGTCAGCGGCCGTCCGGGCCGCCGAGGATGATGCTCCGCTCGAACGGGCGATGCGGTTGATGTCCGATTTGGATGGTGGCTCGAAATCGGCCCCCCCGCCCCCCGCGCGACCAGACCGTCCCACCATCCTGGTGCGGGTACCACCGAGGTGGATGGCCATCTTGGCCCGAACCTGCCAACCGCTACGGTCGACGAGCGGATCGAACCGCCAAAACGCGCGTCGCCACTCGTCCTTTTCGACGCGGTACGTAGCCTCGGCGCCAACGGACAGGAAAGACAGCGGACGGACGGCATACCCCACCCCGGCGGCCCATGCCGCGTCGGTTGAGCCGTCGACATGTCTCATGGCGAGGCCAACCGACCCCAAGGCGTACGGCCCTTTGCCGTCGTTGCCCAGGCCGATCGAGAACTCGCCGCCGGTCTGTGTGCGATCCGGCGTCGCCGTTGGGTCGTCGAGGTGGCTGACGCCGATACCGTAGGAAAAGGGGCCAAACAGTGGGCGACGGTAGGTGAACGAGTATGTCTCGGCGGCTATGCCTCCCGACCACCACCGGCCGTACGTGAAATCGAACCCGCGCGTCTGTGCCGAGAGGTCGGCGTCAGGCGGGAGTACCACGGCTGCCATAAGGCAGCCGACCGGCAGGGCAAGAACAGGTCTCACAGTACGTAAGTCCAAACGTAGCAATGAAATAGCTTTCCGTCAACGTACTCATGCCACCCGGCGGTGGTAGCGATTAGACCTGAGGGACATGCGCGGGCGGCCATGGCGACGAAGCCATTAGGATCCCGACGCGCGGGTGCGAGGTTGCGGACAGCCCGCAGGTGTGGGCGCCGGCTAGAGCGAAACGGCGGACATCGTCTCCCGAACGTGTTCGGCGGACTTGTTGAGCGCGATTTGCTCCTTGCTGCTGAGTTCTACCTCTATGATCTGTTGCAGTCCGCCGGCTCCCAGCTTGCATGGCACGCCGACGTAGAGCCCCTCGAGTCCGAACTCGCCCTCGAGCCACGCGGCGCACGGCAGAATCCGTCGTTTGTTCTTGACGATCGCCTCGGCCATCTGCACGGCCGCTGCGGAGGGAGCGTAGTATGCCGATCCCGTCTTGAGATAACCCACAATCTCGGCCCCGCCCTTCCGGGTGCGCTCCACGATCTTGTCCAGTGTGTTGCGATCGATCAGTTGGGTGATCGGGATGCCGGATACGGTCGTGTAGGACACCAACGGGACCATCGTGTCGCCGTGACCGCCGAGCACCATGGCCTGAATATCTTCGACGGATACGTCGAGGGCTTCGGCGAGAAAGCTCCGGTATCGAGCCGTATCGAGCACACCGGCCATCCCGATCACGCGCTCCCGTGGGAAGTCCGTGACCTCCTTCGCCACCCACGCCATCACGTCGAGTGGGTTCGAAACGACGATCACGATTGCATCGGGCGAGCATTCCTTGATCTCTCTCCCCACTGCCTTCATGATGTCGGCGTTGGTGCGCAGCAGATCGTCGCGCGTCATGCCGGGTTTTCGCGCTATTCCCGCGGTGACGATAAACAAGTCGCTTCCTGCGGCCGGCCCATAATCGTTCGCGCCGATAACGCGGGTGTCGAACCCCTCTATCGGCGCAGACTCCCACTGATCCAAGGCCTTCCCCTGGGGAATTCCTTCGATCACGTCGATCAGCACGACCTCCCGGGCCAGCTCTTTTTCGGCCAGCCGCTGCGCCGTCGTTGCTCCGACGTGCCCCGCTCCAACAACCGTGATCTTATTCATGAATGCGTCCGTAGAGGTTGCGTGGTGATGTCGTGGCCGGGGTCCAACTCCAAGCCGGTCTGGCGAACTGCTTCATAGAGCACGATGCCGACCGCTGTCGAGAGATTGAGGCTGCGCACCGCATCGCGCATGGCAATGCGAAACAATCGTTCCGGATGTTTGTCGCGTATGCGCTGGGGCATCCCTTCGGTCTCGTTGCCGAAAACCAACACGGAGTTTCCCGTGAAGGGTGCATCGAGATACGATCGCTCGGCGCGTGCGGAGAAATATAGACAGCGATCTGTCGATACTGCGTCCCGAAACACTCTCCAGAACGGATGGATCCAGAGATCGACATGTTCCCAGTAGTCGAGTCCGGCACGCTTGAGGGCGTTGTCCTCCAAACTAAAGCCGAGCGGTCCGACGAGATGCAGTGTGGTTTCTGTGGCGGCGCACAGCCGCGCGATGTTCCCGGTGTTCGGTGGGATTTGTGGCTCGATGAGGGCCACGGAAAGTCCCATTCAGCCTCCCAGTGATGTGTCGTGGATGCCCGCGGTCGCGCCGGTGGACGGACGCGCAACATCCAGGAATTCACCAGGTCCGTGGTTCAGCTCCCTCGGCTGGCACATCGTTCTCGCGCCAATTCGTGGAACCGTCGTCAAGGATCTCCTTCTTCCATACCGGCAGTCGCTTCTTTGCTTCCTCGATCGCGTGCCGACAGGCGGCGAACGCCTCGGCGCGGTGTGGTGCTGCGGCGACGATCGCGATGCATGGCTCTCCTGCCTGCACCCGACCGATCCGGTGCATGGCCGCCATTTTACTTCCCGGCCATTGGGTTTCGGTCTCCTTCACGATCTTGGCGAATTCCGCCTCGAGCATTTCTTCGTACGCGGAATAATCGATCGATGCAACCGGGCCGTCCTCCGGACCCCGCCGCACGCATCCGAGAAACATGGCGGTGCCGCCGAGCGACGGATCGCTCACGCTGGCGACCATCGCGCTCACGTCGATGGCCTCACGAGTAAAGTGGGGCATGTTACCCGCCGGCCAGCGGTGGCAAGAGTGCGAGCGTGTCCCCCTGTCTCAGTGGGGTGTCACCCCGCACCTGTTCGAGACGCATGGCCACTAACGGGCGTTGCGGCAAACGGTCGCCGTTCGGTGCGCTCGCCCGCAGCAAGGCGATCGCATCAGCCACGGTGGCGGGTTCGGCGAGTTCGAGCGTCATCTCTTCGAGACCCAGAATCTCAGAGTACCGCGCGAACGCCCTCACCTCCACCGTGATCTTGGCGCCGGACGTCGAGGAGTCACTCAAGTGCATACCGGGCAAGAATCTACCGGGCGCCTCTCATTGTGTCACCCCTGGGGGCATCAGGGTCAACGCATTGGGTGCTAGGGAGGACGGCACAGCGGTGCCGGACCTACTGGGCGGGTAGGGTGTCGATCGGAGACGCGAGTGGGGGACGGTCGTTCCGCGCCACCACGGCACGGAGTTCCTTGGACGGTTTAAACACGGGTACCGGCCGTGCCGCTACCTCGACCGGCTCTCCAGTCCGAGGGTTCCGCGCCATCCGTGTTTTCCGATTGCGGATTTTGAAGGTCCCAAAGCCACGAATCTCGATATTGTACTGTTCCGACAACGCGTCCTTCACGGCATCGAGGAACGCGTCCACCACTCGGGCGCAATCCTTTTTGGAGATCATTGGACCCGCGGTCCGAGCGATGGTGGCGGTGACCTTCTCGACGAGATCGGCCTTGGTCATCTACCCCTCGAGAGAGACAGCAGAAAAGTGCCTCCGACCGCCGTGAAAACCGGGGTGGTCGGGGGGCCATATTATGAGCTTAACTGTTTACTGTCAAGGGTTTGGAGAAATTCGAGGAAGTGGGATCGCGCGTCGTGGGGGCCGGGAGAGGCCTCCGGATGGTACTGAACCCCCACCACTGGGAGTTCTTTGTGCCTGAGTCCTTCGACAGTGTGGTCATTGAGGTTAAGGTGTGTTACCTCAAGTTCCTTGGCACCTGGCACGCCCTTACTCGTTGCCCTGACTGCAAATCCGTGGTTTTGACTGGTTATCAACACTGCCCCTGATGAGAGGTCCTTGACCGGGTGATTGCCCCCACGATGGCCGTATGGGAGCTTTTCGGTCTCCGCCCCGAACGCCAGTGCCAGCAGCTGGTGGCCCAGGCAGATTCCAAAGGTCGGCAATCCCTCGCTCGCCAGCTCGCGGATCGGGTCCAGCGCGTAACCGACGGCGGCGGGGTCGCCGGGCCCGTTTGAGAGGAACAGTCCGTCCGGGTTCAGCTCGCGGACGCGGCTCGCGGGCGTCTGGGCTGGCACTACGGTTACCCGGCAGCCCAAATCCCGAAAGAGCCGCAGGATGTTTTCCTTCATTCCGAAGTCGTAGGCTACCACGTGGCAAGTAGCGTCTTCCGGCCCGACGGTCCGCTCGTGATCGATCGTGGCTGCCGATGCCAAATCGCGGCCCTGCATCGAGGGACTCGCATCGAGCGCCTCGCGCGCCGCGCCGTTCGGCTCGGGACCGGGGGCGAGGATGGCGCGCATGGCCCCCTCAGACCGGATGTGCCGGGTGATTTGTCGCGTGTCGAGATTCTCGATGACCGGGATACCGCATTCGGCCAGCCACGAGTCGAGACCGCCCGATGCCCGCCAGTTGGAATGCGTGCGGGTCAGCTCGCGGACCAGCACGCCCGACACCTGTGGTTTCCCGGAGGCGGACTCCACATCCTCGGCGTTGATTCCGTAGTTGCCGATCATCGTGGCAGTCATGACCACGATCTGGCCCATATATGACGGATCGGTGAACACTTCCTGGTAACCGGTGAGATTCGTCGTAAACACGATCTCTCCGGTCGTCAGAGAAAAAGGATGGCGGGCGGTTCCGGTGAACCACGTGCCATCCTCGAGTAAAACGTAGGCTGGATTCAGGATTTGCGTTCTAATTCCCGCCGGAATCTTGGAGAACGACTGCCGCCGGAGAAACCGGCAGTGGTAGCTCTACGGGAGTAGGCGCCTGGATTTGCCCCTCCAAGACAGACCGTGGTGCTCCCGACGTGCCGCTCATCACCGATAGCACGAGTGACAGGCCGAGGAAAATCCCACCACACCACCAGGACGTCTTGGTGAGGATCGTTGTGGCCTGTCGCCCTCCGAAGAATGAATCGGTCGAGGCACCGCCGCCCATCGCGGCCAAGCCCCCACCCTTGCCAGCTTGTAGCAACACCACGGCGGCTAGAATGAGTGAATCGAGAATTAATATTCCGACGAATAATCTGAACATGTCTACCCCTTCGGGCGCGTAAGATACTGGCGTCCCATGGGTTTAGTCAATCGACACGTGACCGGCATATCTCGCTCCAGGAGACGGGATCCAGAGAGGCGCCGCCAACCAGCACGCCGTCGATTTCCGGTTCCTGAAGGAAGGCGCGGGCGTTGGCCGGCTTCACGCTCCCGCCATAGAGCACCGGGATATCGGTGGCTGTCACCCCGTAGTCGGCGATCCTGTCTCGAATAGCGCGATGTACGGTCGCGGCGTCGTCGGCGCTGGCCGTTCTTCCGGTGCCGATGGCCCACACCGGCTCGTAGGCCACGACGATTTGTCCGAGCGACTGCGCGTCCAGTCCGTCGAGCACCGAGAGTTGCCGTTGCACTACCGCCGCTGTTTGGCCCGCCTCCCGCTCCTCCAGTTTTTCTCCCACGCACAGCACCGGTCTCATGCCGCCCGAGAGCAACGCACGAATCTTTTTTCCGGTTTCCGCATCGGTCTCTCCGAACACGTGGCGACGCTCCGAATGCCCTACCAAGGCGGCGCGCGCACCCGCTTCTGCCGCCATGGTGACACTCAGCTCCCCGGTGAACGCACCACCCGGCTCCCAGTGCACGTTCTGCGCGCCCACTACGATGTCGGTACGATCGGCGGTGGCATTCGCCACCGCTTCGAGCGCGACGGCAGATGGGAAGAGCCAAACCTCCTGACCGGATGTTGGCTCGTAGAGAGGCAAGAAGGTGTCCAGGAACGCCCGTGCCTCGGACGGACTCAAGTGCATCTTCCAGTTCGCCGCGAGAATGGTCGTCGTCATGCGTCGTTCAGGGCGGCGACCGCTGGTAGTGGTTTCCCTTCGAGAAATTCCAACGACGCACCCCCGCCGGTCGATATGTGCGACACTGCGTGCTGCAATCCAAAGCCGGCGAGCGCCGCCGCGGAGTCGCCGCCGCCTACGACGGTGGTTGCCCCGCGCGCGGTGGCCTTGACCAGGGCGTCAGCCACTGCGCGGGTGCCGGCGTCGAAGGGCGGCGTTTCGAAGACACCCATCGGACCGTTCCACACTACGGTGCGGGCGGTGGAGATGATTTCGGAAAAATCGGCGGCCGCTGCCCGTCCGATGTCGTACATGGCCCAGCCGGCGGGAATGTGGTCTGAGGGCACTTCTCGCGTCTCGCACCCGGCCACGAGTGCCTGGCCGACGGTCGCTGACCGCGGCAACACGAGTTGGGAACCCGCCAGCTCCAACAGCTCGTTTGCCAATCCGGCTTTGTCGATCTCGACGAGGGACCCGCCCACCTCGTGGCCCATGCCTAAGAAAAACGTGCAAGCCATGGCCCCTCCGATGATGATCGTATCCACTCGCGGAAGTAGCGCTTCGATGACTTCGATTTTGCCGGATATCTTGGCTCCGCCCAGGATAGCGACGAACGGTCGCTCGGGGTTAGTGAGGGCTTCACCCAGGTATTTGAGCTCCTTCGCCATCAAGAAGCCGGCGACAGCCGGTGCCAGCCGCTGTGCCACGCCTACCGTCGACGCGTGGGCGCGGTGGGCCGTTCCGAATGCGTCATTGACGAACAGGTCGCCCAGCGCCGCAAACATCTCTGCTACCGCCGGGTCGTTGGTTTCTTCTCCTTCGATGAACCTCGTATTCTCGACCAAGGCGACTTCTCCCCGCAGCATCCGGCGCGTCGTCTTCACCGCCTGCTCGGACGCCGGGTGGTCGATGAAGGTGATGGGCGCGCCCAGGCTGCGTTCCAGCGTCTTACCGACCGGCCGGAGGGACAGCTCTTCCACGACTTTTCCGTTGGGGCGTCCCAGATGAGAGAGAATCACGATCCGGCAGCCCTTGTCGCGCAGCCAGCGTACGGTGGGAAGTGATGCGACGATCCGCGTGTCGTCCGCAACGCGGCCCTCCCGGATCGGCACGTTGAAATCGACGCGCACCAGAGCGCGCTGGCCCTCGAGTGCTGCGGCGGGCAGTTCCTCGAGGGTGCGCTTACCCGAGTTGCCTGCCGACATGTTGGATGAGATCGACGCAACGGTGGGAATATCCCATTTCGTTATCGTACCAAGACAAGACGTGTACGAGGGTGCCGTCGATCACGTTGGTGCTGAGCGCGTCAACGATGCTCGAATGCGGGTCGCCGATATAATCACTGGAAACAAGCGGCTCGTCGCTGACGGCCAAGATGCCCTCGAGCGCACCGCTCGCGGCCGCGCGAAAGACCTCGTTCACTGCTTCCGTGTCGGTTGAACGCGTAACGACACACGTCAGGTCGACCACGGAAACGTCACACACGGGCACGCGTAGGGCGACGCCGTCGAGCTTCCCCTTCACTTCGGGGATTACCAACGCGGTCGCTTTGGCGGCGCCGGTAGAGGTCGGAATGACGTTCATCGCCGCCGCTCGGGCTCGGCGGAGGTCCTGGTGCTGCAGATCGAGCACCCGTTGGTCGTTCGTGTAGGCATGAACCGTGGTCATGAAGCCGCGATCGAACCCGAAGTTGTCCATGATGACCTTGACGATCGGGACGAGGCAGTTGGTGGTGCACGACGCATTCGAGATCACGTGATGATTTTCGGGGTCATAATCCCCCTGGTTGATTCCCATCACGATCGTGATGTCTTCTTGCTTGGCGGGCGCGCTGATGATGACTTTCCGGGCGCCAGCCTCGAGATGGAGCGCGGCCTTGTCCCGTTGCGTAAAAATCCCGGTCGACTCGAGCACGACGTCCACGCCAAGGTCTTTCCAAGGGAGTTTGGCGGGATCGCGCTCTGCCAGCACCTTGATAGGCGCTCCGTCAACTACCATCTGGTCGCCCTTGAGCGTGACCGATCCGCGGTAGCGCCCATGTACGGAGTCGTACCTCAGCAAGTGGGCGAGCGTGCCGGGATCGGTGAGATCGTTGACGGCCACCACCTCCACCTCGGTGTCTGCCGCGGCGATCGCACGCACAACGTTCCGGCCTATACGCCCGAACCCGTTGATTCCGATTCGAATTGACATGTGTTGTGTTCCGTACCCCGATTAGGTCCTTGAATCAGTTGGTGAACAGCCTCTTGGCACGGTGCACCTGAGCGGCGATCCGCGACGCATACGGCAAGGCCCGGGCAAATGTAACGGCTCCGATGGACGACCATCCTGCGGACGCGAGCGCGTGTGCCGCCGCGTCCAATGTTGCTCCGGTGGTCAGGACGTCGTCCACCAGAATAGCCATGCGGACGTTGGAATCGAGAGTGGACTTTGCCAGGCCGGGAGCCGCTCGTGCCACGAAAGCCCCCGCCACGTTCGCTAGTCGGGCCTTCGGTGTCAACGCCGTTTGAGTGCGAGTGTCGCGGACGCGCGTAAGGGCCGCTTCAGCGAGGGGCATCTTCCACCGCTGGGACAGCCGACGTCCAATGACCGCGGTCTGGTTGTAGCCCCGCTGCTTCAGTCGCTTCGCTCCGGTCGGGATGGGGATGAGCCAGCCGGGAGCTGGGGGCCGAGCATGGTCCGCTATGAGGTCGGCCATGAGAGCCCCAAGACTTGGGCATTGCTCGTACTTCAAATGATGCACCATCACCCGAGTCTCGGTTTCGAGCCAGAAG
>JADFPO010000007.1:0-18890 GCA_022562295.1 Gemmatimonadota bacterium | reverse complement strand
ATGCTGTGAACCCACACGAGGGCGTCGCACCAGTCGGCGCAGAACCGACACGGACCGACCGGCGGCATGGGCTGGCCACAGCGCCGGCAACCCGTCGGAAGCTGCCTCGCCCGAACCCGGCAAATGGCACAGACCAAAGCGTCCGGTTCCCACTGCGGGACGGCCTTGCCGCATACGATACACGCATTGGGTAGAAGGAATCGTTCGAGCGAACGGAGTGACGTAGATATCATGGCGTCAGGGCCCGGTCGACGGCGGCCTGCATGATCTCGCGCGGCGGGCTGATATCGGGATAGAATCGTTCAAACGCCCGCGCTCCCTGCCCCACCAACACGTGTCTCCCGTCCACGACCCGCATACTGCGTGACCGCGACGCCGCACACCATTCGGTTTCGCCGGGTGCATAGACCAGATCCAGGGCCGCAGTACACCCCTCCAATCGCTCTGGGGCAATCGGGGCGGGATCGCCTGGTTGAAGACCCAACGGCGTTGCGTTTATCGCGGTTCCTATGCGCCGCCCATCGTCCTCGAGTGCGTCGACGCCAACGCCACGAGCCCAGGCAACGAAGTCCGCCGCGCGCTTGGCGTCCCGCGATTGCACCAAGAGTGTCACGGATGCTTGGCGTGCTGCCGCCGCCACGGCGCGGGCGCTGCCTCCCGTACCTGCCACCAACCAAGGCCCTGACGCGTCTACATATTCGAGGGCGTCGAGCACCCCCCCGACGTCGGTGTTGTCACCTACGAGTTCGCCGTCCTCGGTCCAGAACGTGTTGACGCTATCGAGTTCGCCGGCGAGATCGGTCTTCCGGTTCACGAGCTTTGCAACTGCAACCTTGTGAGGCACCGTGACGTTGCCAGAGATACCCGCGGCCGCAAATCCACCCATCAGATCGGCCAAGCCTCCGCGCGCCACGTCGATCGCCACGTAAACCGCCTCCAAACCCAGTGCGGCGAAGGCGGCGTTATACATCGCCGGCGACAAGGAATGTCCGACTGGGTGTCCCGTGATCGCGAAGACGCGCGTGCTACCGTGAATCGGTATCACGTGAGGATTCGACCAACCGATCGAGAGCTTCTCCGATGAGGATCTCGAGCTCGGCGTAGGTTGCGCGGTAGACGTCCAGATCGCCTCCGAAGGGATCGCTCACCTCGGCCTCCGGTCCCGTCCGGCCGACATACTCGCCTAGCACGTGTGTCTTGCCGGCGCCTCCCAACTCCTCTACCCGGGCCCGGTGATGACGGGCCATCGTGAGGATGACATCGGCGTCGCGCACGACGTCCCGGGTGAGGAGCGTGGCTCGGTAGTTCGAGAGGTCGTGGTCGTTTTCGAGACCGACCAAATAGGCGCCCTCCGAAACCGAAGCTCCGTCCCACGCCCCGGTTCCAGCCGACTCCACCTCGATCTCCACTCCCCGACCTTGTATGGCCTTCTTTATCATCGCCTCCGCGATTGGGCTGCGGCAGATGTTCCCGGTGCAGACGAGGAGTACCTTGGTCAAAGCACCCTGGTGCCCGTAGGACTCTTCAGCCGCGCCAGCGAGATGGCTCCCTCGCGGACCACTCGCAACGTTCGATCCGTGCAATCTACGACCGTGGACGGAACCGCCGTTGCCATTTTCCCGCCATCGAGTATCAAAATATTGGGGTCGTCGCCAAACCTGCGCTCCACCATTTCGACGTCGGTGGCCGCTGCTTCGCCCGAACGGTTGGCCGACGTCGAGGTAATCGGGTAACCGAGCTTCTCAATCAGCATGGTGATGGTTTTGAGTGACGAGCAACGCACCGCGACTCCTCCGGTCGGCCCTTTGAGCGAGTCGGGCAATTTGGTGCCAGTCACCCCCAGGACGAGCGTGAGGGGCCCAGGCCAGAACTGTCGCACCAGCTCAGCCGCGACGTCGGTGAATCTCATCCCCCAATCCTCCGCCATCCGCCGGGTCGCGACCAACAGGAGAAACGGTTTGGTGGCATCGCGCTGTTTGAGCTGGGAGAGAGCCGAAAGCGCCCGCGAGTCCGGGCGACAGCCAAATCCGTACACCGTCTCGGTCGGATGTGCGAGCACCCCATCCTTCGTCAGATGAGCATCCACCAGTGGAGCGGCGCTGCCCACGTCGTCGTCATCTCGAAAACTCACGACCGTCATTGTATCGCTAGCGCCTCGGCGATCGCGAAATCCTCGGACGTAGTGATCTTCATATTCGTGGCCGAGTCCGTCACCAACTCTACGGTAAATCCGGCCGCCTCCACCAGCGCTGCCTCATCGGTGGCGGCTTGGCTGGATTCTCCAGCTGCCTCATATGCAATCTCGAGTGTGTTGCGGGGGAACCCTTGTGGAGTCTGGGCCCGCCACAGGCCTGCGCGCTCTATCGTCTCGACGACGCACGTTCCGCCGCGGTCCGTGCGCTTGATGGTGTCAGTCACAGGCACCGCTGCGATGGCACAAGTCCCGCGACACGCGTGCTCGAGAACCGCGTCGATCGTCTCGCGGCTGACGAAAGGTCGCGCCGCGTCGTGGACGAGGACAGTGGCACATTCGGCTGAAAGGACCGCGACCCCACGGGCGACCGAAGCCGCCCGCGTATCACCACCCGCGACCAACTTCATGCGTCGGCCAACGAGTTGTTTCAGCCAGGCGGGAGGATCGGACACCGTCGCCGGAGGAAGCGACACCACGATCTCGTCAACTCGCGGATGGGCGGCGAAGGGTCGGATGGCGCGCAGCAACATCGGCACCCCCGCAATCTCCCGGAATTGTTTCAGATCGCCGGCGCCTGCCCTGTCGCCGCGCCCACCTGCGGCAATCACTACGCCAACGGTTCGCCGGTGTGCCGTCATGCACCCCGTCGTCGGGTGTTGCGAGACGGAACACAACAAGGTTGGGAACCGTTGAGGAGCCTCCACTGCGTTCCCAGTGGTGCTTCTGGGCTAGAAGACATCAGCCGGCTCCTCGCGAGGCGAGTACGAATCAAACCGCGTACACGCCTTGTTGAATGTGAGCGTAATCGTCCCCGTGGGTCCGTTGCGATGCTTGGCCACGATCAACTCGGCCATGCCCTTCTTGCCTTCGAGGTCCTGGTCGCTCAAGTGTCCCGCGTACATCTCGGCTCGATAGAGAAACAGCACCAGATCGGCGTCTTGCTCGATTGCCCCCGAGTCTCGCAGATCCGAGAGCATAGGGCGCCGATCGCCGCCGCGCTGTTCCGGGGCGCGCGACAATTGGGATAAAGCGATGACTGGCACGTGCAGCTCACGCGCCAGAGCCTTGAGCGAGCGGGAGATGTAGCTGATCTCTTGTTGCCGGCTCTCCGAATTGCTCGGTCCCGGCATTAACTGGAGATAGTCGATGACTATCAGGCCGATGTCGTGCTCGGCTTTCATGCGGCGAGCCTTCGAGCGCAGCTGCAGCAACGACAGGGCCGGGGTGTCGTCGATCCAAATCTTGGCACCCCCCAGCCGCCCGGCAGCTCCGGAAAGCCGGGGGAAGTCCTCATCTCGGAGTTTTCCGTTTCGGAGACGCTGGAGATCGACGAAACTCTCCGACGCGAGGAGCCGCTCGACCAGTTGGTCCCGAGACATCTCCAGCGAGAAGATCACTACCGGCGTCTGAGCGTCGATCGCGGCGTTCGCCGCGATGTCGAGACTGAACGCCGTCTTCCCCATCGAGGGCCGGGCGGCAATTATGATGAGGTCGCTCTGCTGAAAACCATTGGTCATTTCGTCGAGATCTGGGAACCCACTCGGCACCCCCATCACCGATTCGTCGCCCCGATGGCGCGCTTCGATGCGCTCCATGGCGTCCCACATGAGTTCCTTGATCCGGACGACTTCTTGGGTGCCGCGTTGGAAGGACACTTCGAAGATCTGTTGCTCGGCTTGGTCGAGTAAGTCCCCGACGACGTCCCGGCCTTCGTACGACGACTGAACGATCCCCGTCCCCACCTCTATCAGCCGGCGGAGAATCGCTTTTTCTTTGACGATGCGGGCATGAAACTCGACGTTCGCGGCTGTGGGCACGACGTCCAGCAGCAGGGCGATATAGTCCATTCCCCCCACCGCCTCGAGGTCCTTCCGCCGGTCCAATTCGTCGCGCAAAACAACAGGATCGAGCACGTCGTTCCGCTCGACGAGGGCAGTCATGGCGCGAAAGAGCCGGCGGTGGGCTTCCTTGTAGAACGCGTCGTCGAGCAGGAGCTCGACGGCCTTGAGAGCGGCGTCCTGATCGAGCAGCATGGCCCCGAGAACCGCCTGTTCGGCCTCCGGGCTCCACGGAGTCTGACGCTCCGCGCCGGGTTCAGCGCTCGCCAGCGAGGAGGCGTCGTGCGATACGAACGTCATCCCAGGTCGGCTTCTTCCAATTCGGGTTGCGAAGCAGCGCCGCCGGGTGGTAGGTGACCACCAGCGGGATACCGCAGAATCGGTGCACTCGGTTTCGCAGCGAACCCAACGACGCCTTGGTTTCGAGCAGCGTGCAAGCGGCAACCGATCCCAATGCTAAGATGACATCCGGTCGCACGAGCGCAATCTGTCGGCGCAAATACGGGAGGCACTGCTCCTTTTCGTCCCGTTCCGGATTACGGTTTCCCGGCGGCCGGCACTTCACGATGTTGGTGATATAGACCGTTTCCCGCGGACATCCCATGGCCGAGAGAATGTCATTGAGGAGGCTTCCTGCCCGACCCACGAACGGTCGGCCTTGCTCGTCCTCGTTGGCTCCCGGACCTTCGCCGATCACCATGAGCCGTGCGTCAGAGGGCCCCTCCCCTGGGACGGCGTTGGTTCGCTCCTTACACAAGCCACACGCCTCGCACCGCCGGATGAGCTGCGCCACTTGTTCCAAATCGCATTCGGCGAGCGGATCGGGTGCGAAGAAATCTACATCCGGCTGCGGGATGTCGATCCCGGGGCCGGGAATCTCCGGTGCGCCCTGGCGCCATTTTTCTGCCGGCGAGGCGGTCGGTTCGGACGCCCGTGTGGCTGGCGAATCGGCCCGCTCCTGGGCTGGGCGGGCTGGCGCGTCGGGTGATGCCGCTCGCCCGCTTCGAGCGTTAGGAAGTTCGACCGGATCGTCCAGGGTGAAGGAATCCTCGCCGATCTCCGTTCGCTGCTCGAGATACCGAACAAACAGCCGGCCCGGATCGGTCAAAGCAGCCGCTCGGCGGCGTCCAGCACCTTTTCGGCTACCTCACGCTTGGGGAGCAGCGGGACGGCCTCCTCAGTCGTTCGCGAAATGATGGTCACCTTGTTGGTATCGGTTTCGAAACCCGCCCCCTCCTCGTTCGCCAGATTGAGCACGATGAGGTCGAGGTCCTTGGCCTTGAGTTTTTGTCGCGCGCGCTGATTCCCATCGTTGGTCTCTAACGCGAACCCTACCGTCACACTACCCGGCTTCCGACGATCTCGCGTGGCGAGCAATACGTCGGCGGTGGGTGTCATGGACACATCATACGGTCCATTGGCGCGTGGTCGCTTGTCGGGAGAATACTGCACCGGCCCATAGTCGGCGGGTGCAGCCGCCATGACCAGGAGGTCGGCCGCTCCCAAATGCTCCTCCACGGCGGATTGCAACTCCGCGGTGGATTCGATCCGCACGACACGCACGCCGATCGGAGGGGTAATGTTGGATGGTCCCAGGATCAGCGTCACGTCGGCACCCCGCGCGTAGGCCGCTGCCGCCAAATCGCGCCCCATGCGTCCGCTCGATCGGTTCGTCACCACGCGAACGGGGTCCAGCGATTCCCGGGTCGGACCGCCCGTCACCAGAACCTTCCTACCTGCCAACCTGCTGTCCTTCGCTCGGAGCGCGCGCTCCACAGCGGCGACCACCACGTCTGGCTCGCTCATGCGCCCCGGTTCGTCGCTATCCCCTTCGGCGAGCGGGCCGATATCGGGGCCTACCACGGCCCAGCCACGACGCTCGAGCGTGGCGAGATTGGCTTGGGTAGCGTCGTGTGCAAACATCTTGTCGTTCATCGCCGGCGCAATGAGAACCGGGGCTGTTTTCGCGAGCAACAAAGCGGTCAGCAGATCGTCCGCAATCCCGCCCGCCGCCCGGGCAATGAGGTTCGCCGTCGCGGGTGCCACGACGATGAGGTCTGCGGCTCGATCGAGCTGGATGTGGGCGAGGGCCGCGTCGCGGTCCCACAGGGACGTCAGCACCGGCCTGTGGGTGAGCGCTTCGAACGTTGTCGGGCCCACGAATTCTCGAGCCGCCGATGTGAGGATCACGTCCACGGCTGCCCCCATCTCCGTCAGCCGCCGGGCGACGGTGCATACCTTGTAGCAAGCGATTCCGCCCGACACGCCAAGAACGACGCGTCGGCGGGATAGTGTCATGTTCCTTCGCGTCGCTGCGGAAGCAGCCGATACGTGAGGGCTCCGTCGGTAAGCTCCTCGAGCGATAGGGTGGTGAGTTTCTTCTCGTGATCCACCGATCGGTCGCGCGGAAATTCGTTGACGAATCGAGCGAACTTCGCAGCGACCAGTACGCCGAGGTATTTGTTGCCGGCATGAGCTGCGACTTCCAGGGGCGTGAAGATTTGCATTTTAACTCCTATGGCGCATCGATTGCGCCTGTTCCGCGAGCGCGTCGCGCAGTTCATTCAATGTTTTGGCCATACCCGGCAACCGCATCGGGCGCTGGGATTCTGCATCGATGATTCCGGCCACCTCCGCGACCGCCTGTGCACGGTCGTCGTTGGTCACGATGTAGTCGAAGTCCGGAGCCTCCGCGACCTCATCCACGGCGTGCTGCAGTCGCGACCCCAGCGTGTCACCGTGCTCGGTGCTCCGGTCCGTGAGCCGTTCCCGCAGGACTCTGGCGGACGGAGGAAGAATAAAAATACTTACGACGTTCGCAAGCCGCTCGCGAATTGCCCGCGCTCCCTGCACCTCGATATCCAGCACCACGTGTTTTCCCGATTTGAGAATTCGCTCCACTTCGGACACCAATGTGCCGTATCGACTGCCGCCATACCGAGCCCATTCCATGAACTCGTTGGCATCAATCCGTCGTTGGAATTCCTCAGGCGTCAGGAAGAAATAGTCGACGCCGTCTTCCTCGCCTTCCCGCGGTTGTCGGGTAGTCGCGGAGACGCTATACCCCACGTCGTCGCGCGCCGTCCGCAAGGCTTGCGCGATAGTCGTCTTGCCACCCCCGGAAGGGGCTGACAAGATCACCAGAAAAGGCTCTACTCTAGGTTCTCGGTCTGTTCCCGAAATTTCTCGAGTTCTCCCTTCATGGCGATGACGGCGCGGGCTATCGTCGTGTCGTTTCCCTTCGACCCGATCGTATTGATCTCGCGCAGCATCTCTTGACCCAGGAAACCGAGCTGCTTCCCAACCGGTTCTGAGCTGATCAGGTGGTCGCGCGCCGCGGCGAGGTGGGCACGCAGGCGAACGATCTCCTCGGTGATGTCCAATTTGTCGGCGAGCAGCGCAATCTCTTGTGCCAGCCGGTCTTCGTCGAGCCTTCGTCCATCCAATAGTTCGGCTACCGCCGCGCGCAATCGATCCCGCTCGGCCGTGATTCGATCGGGGGCCCGGCGCTCGACCTCGCTCAGCTGCTGCTCGATCGAGGTCAGCAAGCGGGCAAGCTCGGCGCCCAACGCTTCCCCCTCTTTGGCGCGCGCCGCCGCCAGCTGTTCGAGCGCCACTTCGGCAACCGCGCGCACCTCTCCACCATCGAATTCGCCCGACTCAGACTGGGCAAACGTGAGCACATCTGGTTGGCGCGCGACGAAACCAATGTCTATTGGGCCGTCGAGCCCAAGCGTCTTCTTGAGTTCCTCCAGAGCGGTTACGACCTCGCGTGCGCGATCGATGTTCAGCGCGATGCGCGAGTCCGTCGAGATCTCCTGCGTCCACCTCGCCGCCAGCGTGACGTGCCCGCGGTGGATGTGGCGTCGGACCAGCTCCCGGAGTTCCACCTCCACATCTTGAAGCTTTGCCGGCAACCTCAACTGGGTGTTGAGGTGTCGATGGTTGACCGCGCGAAGCTCGATCTCGAGACGGCCGTCGCCAACGGGTCCCTCGGCCGACCCGAAACCGGTCATCGAGTTGGGCACCATCCTACTCCGCATTGAGTGAACCTGAAGCTACTTGGGGTGATGCTTTGGGGCTAGTTCGTGAAGTCCCACTTTACGCCGAAAGTTTGCGCATTTCGGGGGTACGTGAGCGCCGGCACGTACACGGCCGACGTATTGCGAGCATTCCGGAGGTTCCAGAACGCCTTGAACCCAACCAATTGCACTTGCACGAACCATTCGTGAAATGTTGCTCCGGGCAGCTCGATGGGGGAGCCGTCCGAGGATAGACCAGCGGTACCGCTGCTCCAGTACTCGATGCCGTATCGCACCATGAATTCGAACACACCGCTCCGGAACTGGCGCCAGAATTTCGAGCGAAACGTGATGTCGACGCGTCCGTGCTGCGGTGGTTGGAGGTCGCCGGCTTTCGTGCGCGGGTGGGAGTACCATGTGGTCAAAAACAGGGGATGTAGCGGTCGCACGCGGACGTCCGCCACTATGTAAGTGGCCGCAGCTGAAGAATCCAGTGTTGTCAGCGCCGGGAAGTCCGGGATCGGCAGGGGCAGAAACGCTGCGCGGCGCACGATCCCCACGTTGCCCGACAACGCTTTTGACGTCAGCCCCACACGAAACGAGGCATCAGTGGTGGTTTGGCCCGAATCGAGCCGCAACGCCGGTGCCTGAACGATGCGGCCCGTCGTGATCTGTCCGGTGGCGGAAAACAGTCCGCGGTACAACCCGAGCGACGCCCCGCCAACCCGCGCGGTGCGGCCCGCCCCAAACCGCTGCCAGCGGCCTTCTCCTCCTAGCACGATTCCTCGCACCGGAATCCAACTCACGCGGCCCTCGACCTCACCTCTCACCCGGGCGTCGCCGACGCGCCCGATCACCTTGGCGTTGAAGTCCGGTCTCCTGTAACCGACACTCGCAAACCCCTGGCGCACCGTGTGGTCACCGACCACCGAATCGTTACGCCACGAGCTCGAACCGAGTCCGGTTTCGGCTCCCCAGCCCAGTCGGTCCGACCGTGCGCCGGTGAAGATCTTGAACAGGACGTCGGTGCGATCTCCCTTCCGTGCCGGCGCCCCTTCCGCTTCCAGTGGTCGATCCCGCTCCTGGGTCTGCCGTCGCACCTGATAGACCACCCCTCGCTTGCCCTCCTCGGGCAGCCACGCCACCTTCGCCCACAGATCCAGGTACTGGTCGTTGCGGCCGGCCTGGGGCGCTCCATCCGACGCGGCGAAGTCGCCGGCGAGGTTTAGTCCGATCCCGTTATTCCAGCGTCGCTGGAACAAACCGCCGTATGCCACCGTGCTGAAACTGCCGGAGGTGACGTTGATCGCGGTTCGCGGCTCGGCGCGCTCGTGGCGCTCAGACACGAGGTACACGCGGAGCCGGCCTGGCAACACGATCACATCGACCTGACGGAGGTAGCTCAGCGTGATGCGCCCGAGATCCTGGTACACCGAGTCTCCACCCATGGCGTGCCACGGCATCCCATCCCAATACAGTTCGATCGCCGCGGCGCCGCGACCACCGTACATGACATATTCCGGCTGGCCGAAGAACCCACCGCGCGCCACGTAGACGCCGGGAATCGCGGTCAGGAGATCCGCCAGGGTAAACGCCCCCGACCAGATCTGGGAACGTCGTGTGAAGCGGTAACGAGTCCCTGGCGCCAGGGGTCCGGCGGGGGTTTCGGGCTCTGTCACGGCGAGCGCCCGACGTTGGGACATGTCTGGCAGCTCATCTTGTCGTGGCGAGTCGATTCGTGCTGCGGTGGTGTCCTGCAGGACCGCAGCGCCAACGGGAGACGGCGAGGATGCGAAGAGGGACGCCGCGATGGCGAGCGTCCCGAGCGCTTTGTTCACCCAGCGGCGCGCCTCAGGATGAATTGCGTCAGGAGGCGCACCCCGACTCCGGTTGGACCCCGGCGCATTGCGGGTCGGTTTTGGTCGGTATAGGCCGTCCCCGCGATGTCCAGATGAGCCCAAGGGTGATCGTCGACAAACTCTTTGAGAAACCATCCGGCGGTTATCGACCCTGCCGAACGGCCGCCGACGTTCTTGATGTCGGCGATGTCGGATTTGATCTGTGGACGATATCCGTCCCACAGCGGCAGCTCCCAGCAGGGCTCCCCAGCAAGGTCGCCCGCATCCCGAATCTCCTGCAAGAGCGCTGGGTCGTTGCCCATCAGCCCGGTTGCTTGATCTCCCAGCGCAATGACGATGGCGCCGGTCAGCGTCGCGAGGTCGATGATGCAGGCCGGATCGAACCGCTTGGCGTATGACAGGGCGTCGCAGAGGATCAACCTCCCCTCAGCGTCGGTGTTGATGATCTCGACCGTCTTGCCCGAGTGGGTTCGCACCACGTCGCCAGGCTTAACGGCAGTCGCGGAAGGAAGATTCTCCGTTGCCGGGATCAGTCCGACCACGTTGATGTTGGGCCTGAGGTGACCGAGACATTCGAACGTTCCCAACACGGCTGCAGCGCCCGACATGTCGTACTTCATCTCCTCCATGTTCAGGGCGGGCTTCAGCGAGATGCCGCCGGAGTCGAACGTTACGCCCTTCCCAACGAGGCAGATCGCTTTGCTCCGGCCACGGCCGCGGTACTCGAGGGTGATAAACCGCGGTTCCTGCGCGGATCCCTGAGCCACCGCCAGGAGCGCGTTCATCCCTTCGTTTTCGATCTGACGTTTACCCTTGACCGTGACCTTGAATCCGTGGCGCTTGCCCAATTCCTTGGCTTGGCGAGCCAATTCGCTGGGGGGGCATTCATTGCCCGGACGCATCTGCAGGTCTCTCGCGAACGCCTGGCCGGCGGCGACGGCCGCACCGACCCGGCGGCCTCGCTGCGCGGCGAGCCGCTGGTCGCGGGTTGTGACGATTGTGACGCTGTTCAGATCACCCTTCGACTCTCGTTTCGACCGGAGATGCTCGTAGGTCCAGCTTCCCTGCCCCGCCCCTTCCGCCACCACGCGGGCGACCAACTCCGCGTCGAGATCGGCTGACTCCGGTGTGAGATAGAATCCCAGAGATCGCGCGCCCACCTCGGTGGCGCGCCGGGCGGCCAGCGCGGCCGCTTGTCGCACGGCATTGCCGTCAATCGGGTCGCGCTCGCCCAGTCCGACGAGCAGGACGCGCTTCGGGCCATTCGCCGGGTAGAAGAGCGCCGTCTCATCCTGCGCTCCGGTGAAATCACGGGTCGCCAGCAGCCTCCCGATCTCACCCTTGAGCAGTCTGTCCAACCGGGCGAGCGAGTCGGGCGTGCTGCGTCTTACCGTGCCCCCGCCCGCCCCCATGGCGATCGCCAGGAGCGCGGCCTTGGACTCCTCGGGTGCGCCTGCCTTCACGGATATTCTCATGTTGCCCTATCGACTCGGGATGTGTCGTACCACGGCGTTGGCGAACTCCGACGTCGACACCTTGGTGGCGCCCGGCATTTGCCGCTCGAGATCGTAGGTGACCGTCCCGTCTCCGATGGCGCCTTCCAGCCCCGCAACCACGGCATCGGCCGCCTCGTTCCAGCCCATCTCCTCCAGCATCATTACGCCGGAGAGTATGAGGCTGCTGGGGTTCACCTTGTCTTGCCCGGCATACTTGGGCGCCGTGCCGTGCGTCGCTTCGAACAAGGCGACGCCATCGCCCATGTTCGCTCCCGGAGCCAACCCCAGTCCGCCGACCTGCGCGGCACACGCGTCCGACAGGTAGTCTCCGTTCAGATTCGGAGTTGCAATCACCGAGTATTCACTTGGCCGTAACAACACTTGCTGGAACATTGCGTCGGCGATGCGGTCCTTGATGATCAGCTTTCCCTCAGCCTCACCGCCTGTCGCATCGGCACTCCAGAGGTCGGCTTCCGAGATGGTCCGGTCGCTGAATTCTTCTCTCGCCAGCTCGTAACCCCAATCTCGGAATGCCCCCTCGGTGAACTTCATGATGTTGCCTTTGTGCACCAGTGTGACCGAGTCGCGCTTCCGGGCCAACGCGTACTCGATGGCTTTCGCGACTAAACGCTTGGTGTTGAATGCGCTCATGGGCTTGATGCCCAGCGCGCTTCCCTCCCGAATGGTGGCAGAGAAGTTGGATGTGAGAAACTCGCGCAACCGGAGGGCTTCGTCGCTGCCGGCTTCATATTCGATTCCGGCGTAAACGTCTTCGATGTTTTCACGAAAGATCACAACATCGAGCGCGCTGGGGTCCCGCACAGGCGACGGTACCCCCTGTAGCCAACGCACCGGTCGCACGCATGCGTAGAGGTCCAGGATCTGGCGCAATGAGACGTTGAGCGATCGGATACCACCGCCTACGGGTGTGGTCAGCGGCCCTTTGATGGAGATACGGAATTCGCTAATCGCGCTCAAGGTGTCCTGGGGCAGCCACTCACCGGTCTGCTTGTGCGCTTTCTCACCCGCCAGAATCTCCTTCCAGACGATGGTTCGCTCGCCACCGTAGGTGCGTGCCACCGCTTCATCAAAAACGACTTTCGACGCGCGCCAAATATCGACGCCGATCCCGTCGCCTTCGATGAAGGGGATAATGGGATCGCCCGGCACGACGTAGGCGCCGTCCTTCCATTCGATTGGTGTGCCGGCCATTGGTTTGTCTGAGTCGAGGCTGTTTTTTTGGGGAGCGGGGATGACTGATATTGCAGTCCGGCTAAGGTTAGTCGGCCATCCAGCCCGCGGCAACCTCGCCGAAGACGAGTTTACTGTTGTCCTGGCACGACCGCTCCCCGAGCGGTAGTGTTACGCCATGTCCGATCGCCGCGGCCCGATCACGCTCATTACATCCATCTCCGACCAGCGTAATCGATGGAAGGATCTCGCGTACGCTTGGAAAGCAGTCGCCTTGCAAGCGGTGCATGCGTGCTCGCACTGCGGGTCGCCGGCCCTGTGGCGCGACTCCCAGCGCGCGGTATTCTGGTGTGAGGAACACTGGAAGTCGCACCCGCCAGAAGAAACCGAGGGGGTGGGGGTGGGGTCGGGGGCGGAAAGAGCTCCCTGGTATGTCACTCTGCTGAAGGCGCTGGACCTCGAAGACGAACTGTAGGATCTAACGCCGGCGATCGCCCGGGGGCGCCAGCGACACGTGGAGATGATCGGCGGTTCCCACGTGACGAAGCGTTTTCAATCCCATCAGTCGGAAGTATCCCACCAAGAACATATTCCGCCACTCGCTACGTCTGATCGTACGCAGATCGACGGCGTGCACGAATCCGTCCCGCTGCACGAAGTGCAGCGAGTTATCGAGAGTGGGTAACCCCATCTTTGCGTAGTCCGCCGGCTCTCGCCGGGCATCGGTCACGACGATATCGCGGTCCGCGAGGATGGCCGTGCTCAATGCGACGCGCAGCAGCGGGTGGATAGAGCGGTAATACTCTCGTACTTCGTCCGTCTTCGCGTTTACGCTAGACAGAAAGAGCAACGCATAGCCGCAGTAGAACACGATCACTGGTGCGGCCAACTTGGTTCCCACCAATCGGAGCCGAGCTTTGCCGGTCAACTTTTTCGAGATGCGAGCCCCGTACAGCGTAAGCAGCGCGGCGGCAACCGCCCCCGAACCACACAGGGCGAGCCAGGTTGGAATGTCATGCACGCGGTACAGCCACACACCGCCGCCCACCAACACGAAGAACGGCAACACGAGCAGCACGGCGAGTCTGACAGGCAGCAAGAGCCACGCCAAGGCCCCGCGGCGGCGTCTTTCCTTGGCGGCCTCAGCCGCCACCGGCTCGGCGGACTCCGTTCGCTTGGCTCGAAGCTCGGCCGTCACATCGGCCTGTAGGGCGGCCAGCCTTTGCTTCATCTCGTGCGTTGGTTCCGACATCGATCTCAACCCGATCCGGCCGCAGCCGAAGGAGGGGCGGTCCATCTCCCTCGCGCCTTCAAGCTAGTTCGTGATGCCTAGGCCCAAGGCATGCTGTTACAACGCATTACGCGGCTGCGCTTCGAGTGGTTTCGGTATGGAGGAGCGCGTCCTCGGGGCGTGCTGCCCGCGGGAAGCCCCGCCGGCTCCTCGCTGTTCGCCGCCGGCTGCAGGGTGCCGGTTAGTCGGGTGCGTCCCGGCCGCGGGCTAGGAGTCTTTCGGTGAAGTCCACCCGTTCCGCGAGTTCGGCCACTTCATCTCTGAGGGCGTACAATTCTTCGATCGCATCGCCGGACAGCCTGGCATTTCGCCCTCCGTGCTCCCCGCTTTCTTCATACTCCGACCAGTGCTTCACCCGTTTCCCTTCACTGTCGGTGAACGCCCCGAACGACACCAGGATCATGTCGTACAGCCACCACAGCCCCAACCCACCGAAGGTGACGGTTTGAAGCATGCCCGTGCCGATTTTTCCGACATAGTACCGGTGGGCGCCAAACAGGCCCAAGCAGCCACCCAGCGCCAGAGCGATGCCGCGGGACTTGTCGGATCCGTCGCCGCGCTCGCTCACGACCGCCCACTCCGCGAATGATCATTCATGCGTGTTGCCTGGAGCCTGACGGTGGCCGGTACGCATTTGGTCTCCTGAGCAATGCTTCGTTCGGTAGCATGAGTTGAAAGCTCACTACGCGCGGCGACTTAGTCCAGATTCAATGCGACGCGTCGGTGTGTCGAGGCCGACGGGTGCATGGGTCCATCGGCGTCAGTTTGTTAGGAGCGCGAACCCGAACCCGAGGAACAAAATCAAGGACGCTCCGGCCGCCAACAGCGCGTAGGGCAGCTGCGTGCGGACGTGATCGATGTGATCGGTTGCCGAAGCCATGGATGCGACGATCGTGCTATCGGAGATCGGCGAGCAGTGATCACCGAAGATGCCACCACCCAGTGCCGCCGCGAGCGTGAGACCCGGATGAATGGGGAGTTGCTGAAACAGCGGAATCGCGATTGGGATCATGATGGCGAACGTACCCCATGACGTGCCCGTCGAGAACGCGATGAAGCAGGCCAACCCGAAGATGATCGCCGGCACGAATCCGGGGTGGATCGCCGCTTCGGCCGCTTGCGCGAGGAAATTACCCGTCCCGAGTGCCCGCTGCGTTGCGCCGATGGTGAATGCCAGTGCAAGCACGATGACCAGCGGGACAAGGCCCTGAATACCCCTCATCCCGTGATCGGTCATTTCTTTCACGGTCATGAGGCCCTGCAGCTTGTACGAAATCACCGCCACCAGCAGGCCTATGATCACGCCCCACAAGACGGCGTGCGAGCCGCTGCCCGCCATGATGTTGCCGTCCCCCGTGAGCCACAGCACCATCGGCACGCTTGCCACCATTGCCAGAATCGGTGCGACCATGTTGATCGCCCTCCTGGGCAGGTGGTCGGCGGGTTTGGTTTCCGTCACGTCGGCGGAGACCATGGGCTCCGCGCCGTCCCGCAGCACCTTGCCCTCTTCCTCGACGCGGCGCTCGGCCTCGCGCATCGGCCCGATGTCCCAAGGCCTTACCACCACGAACACCGACAGCAGGATGGCCAGGATTGCATAAAAATTCAGAGGCAGCGCTGACACGATGAGCGCAACCGGCTCCTCGATCCCTTGGGCCGCCAGGAGCCCGATGATGTACGCCCCCCACGCATTGAGGGGGATGAGCACACATTTGGGTGCGCACGTGGCATCGATGATGTAGCTCAGTTTCTCACGCGAGATCCGGCACTTGTCGAACAGCGGGCGGGCGATCGACCCGGCGACCAGGAGTCCGAAGTTCGATTCGAGAAACACCGACATGCTCACGACGATGGTGAGCAGGCCTGCCGATCGTTTCGTCGCGGCCAGTTTGCGCCGTTCCACCCAGGCGATGAAGCCCTCCATGCCGCCCGACGCCTGGGTGAGCGTGATCATCGCCCCGATAAGCGCCGAGAAGAGAAGCGTGCGGGCGTTGCCCGGATCGGTCACCGAGTCGACGAACACGTCCACGGATTGGATGAGGCCGGCTAGCGGGTTCCAGTCATTCAAGATCGTCCAGCCCAGCCATATGAATAAGCCGAGCGACAGATAGACCTGTCTCGTCTTTATGGCGAGGCCAATCGCGACGATCGGCGGAATGACCGACACCCACCCGACTGATTCCAAGAGTCCTCTCTCCTGTCACTGAGTAGGAGTTTGACTACACAACCCGGATTCTCGTACTACCGCGCGGCCAAGGACGATACCCCGCCGAATTGGTTCGGGGAACACCCACCCTTTCTGGACATCTTGGACGACGCGAGTGGGGGTGGTTGATAATCAGTTGGCCGCCGGGACCACTTTCCCGTCGTTCTGGCTCGCAAACGTGAGGATGAGCCGCACGCTCCGTGCGTAGCTCAACGTTCCACCCTCGACCCTGTTGGTGCGCAAAAAGCGGTTGTTCACCGCACGTCCAATCGACGTGCCGAGGCCGCGGTACTTTCGCCAGTACGCGGTGCGATCCTCGAGGTCGCGCCGAATGCCCGCATACCGCCGAGAGGCGATGTCTCGGGCGGCTCCCCGATCGGCCCGGGCTAGGATACCTAGGAGTTGAGTCTGCGCGAAAACGTATGCGGCATACCGTGCGTGGGCGTGCGGCGCCTGGGCGGCCGCGAGGAACCCCAGGAAGCTAGCCTCTGATTCTGGGCCGGTGCCTCGCTGATGTGCCTTTTCGTGCGCCATCGATTGCGGGCGATCGATCGCGGGGGAATGCCACAACACGTTGGCCTCCCCCGTCCACGGGAAGTAGAAGCCTGCGATACCGAACCGGGCCACAAGCGGTGTGAGCAACAATCGTTTGGTCCGTCCGTATCGCTTGCCCGTGGCGGCGGGTAGGCCGAGCAGCCGGGTGGTGCGACTCCAGCCTACTTCCAACGCCCTGTCGAGCTTGGACAGATCGTCGGGCATGGGTGTGGGCTCGCCGGCATCCTCCGATTGGTGAATGTCCCAATAGGCTCGATTCGCGGCATCGACCGCATCCGCGGCTGCGGCCGAGAGATCCTCGATGGGCGGTGGGCTCCACTCAGGCCAATGCAACCTTGCGGCGAGTGGTGGTCTCGCGTAATTGAAGCCCCAAAGAACGTAGAACAGGATCGTGATCACCCCGGCATGGCGAGCCAGTCGCAGGCCCCCCGACATCGCGGCGTTGGAAACCTGCCGTCGTTTTTGTCGCACCTCGGACACGGTGCGAGCGAAACTCACGAGTAACCAAGTCACGTAGACCAGCACTACGACTTCACCGACCGAAAACGGCAGCAGTCCGATGAGGAGCGAGAGCGGGCGGGTAAGAAGCGGAGCGAGACCGCTCGAGTACACCGTCTCGACCACGCCGGGCATGAGAAACAACAACCGGAATATCAGAAAGATTCCAGCGCCGCCTGCAACGAGCATGAGGTCCGCCCGCCTCAGAAGGGGACGGTCGGCGGGAAAAGGGCCAGAGGAGTGCTCAAATGGTGAGTCTAGCGACGTTGCCTCGCGGTGGGCGTCGAACCAGATGCAAACCGAGGACCGACAGTTTCCAACAATACCCACGGCGGGTTCGGCGAACCAGGCAGAGCCACTGATCTGCACCACCTTGCCCCGCCGCGGCACCGAGTTAACTTGGCCGGGTCGTATCGATCTCGAGGTGAAAAGATTGACACCGAACGCAATGCAAACGCGCGGTCCCGATCGACGCCAACTGGTAGATCGCAGGATTAGCCCACGACGGAGCGGGGCCCGCCGCAGTTCGGATGCGTCTTCGCTCGCTTACGACGGACGGCGTATGCCGAGGAGAAAGGTCGCCGATCGGCGGGTGGACAGCCGGCGGGCACTCGAGCGGCGGCGCAGCTCGGCCTGGCAAGCGTTGGAGGGCGAGTAGGACCTCAAAGCCGCAAGGTGACCGCGTCAGATCCATTGGCATATTCCGTCTGATCGGCGTTCAGGATGGGATACCCGCTGGAGTCGTATGACCCCGAGGTCGTCTAGGCGCGGGCCTGGCACTGTTTCTGCGAGCATGGTCTGGCGGCGCAGCGTCCTCAGGAACCCGCCGGACCGTCCGACACTCAAATAGCGATTCAATAACATACCGGCCGGATGTTGCGCACCGCTGGACCTCCGGTCGGCGTCCAACGACCACGTGAAATACGGGGACTCAGATCGCGACTATGGGCCGTCTGAACGACGAGATCATCGACGAGTTGGACCAGGAGGGCCCACGCCTAGAGTTCGTCAGCCTAGAGGACGAACAGCACGAGCGACTGAAGTTCGTCGGGCTCTCATTCGACAGCCTGCCCGGGTGCCGCTGTCGTGCTCGGGTGGAACTCGAGCGGAAGGCCGGGCGCACAACCGTGGCGACGGCGGAAGGCCCGGACTCCGGCTCCGGAAAGCTCCGGACCGCGGCGCTGGCCACAATTGAGGCCATTACACTCGCCGTGGATGCCGACCATGGTGCCTTCGAGCTGCTGGGCATCAAGCCCGTCAAGGTGTTCGACGTGACCGCGGTGATCGTGGCCGTCGGCGTGCGTTACGACCGGACGGAAGATCGCCTGGTGGGCTTCTGCGTGATCGACGAGGCGCGGCCGCTCCACGCCGCACCTCTGGCAGTATTGAACGGCACCAATCGTTTTCTCGGAGCGGTGCTGGTGGAAAAGATCAGCTGGGCGAAAGCGGGCGTCTTTCACCGATAGCCCACCCCTCATGTCGAGACGAAAAAAATGGGGCCCGCGAGGCTATGCGGCAACGGTTGGGTTCGGGCGTGCCAGCGTCAGCTACACTGCGCGTATTCTTTCTGATCGGCGTTCAGGATGGGATACCCGTTCGAGTTGTACGACACGGTGAGGTCGACCGTTTGCCAGGATGAGGCGCCGTCGGTTGTGCGAAGATGCCCGAGGTGAGAGTCGAACTCACACGGGGTTGCCCCCACCGGATTTTGAGTCCGAGAACACCCCACGGACCAAACCG
>JADFPO010000171.1 GCA_022562295.1 Gemmatimonadota bacterium | reverse complement strand
CACCGACCACATCTGACCCTGGTGCTACCTCAGTACCGTGCGTACTGATCGGCTGGTCCAGGAGTACGATGTAGCACTCCGCTATACGATGTTCCCGCTGCACCCGGACACGCCGGAAGAGGGACGGTCGTTGGTAGATCTCTTCGGCGGGCGGCAGGCTTACCTGGATTCGATGCGGGAGCGATTGGTGTCGCTCATGGAGGCCGAGGGACTGGAGTACGGCGACCGCACCCACACGTACAACAGCCGACTGGGTCAGGAACTGGCCAAATGGGCCGAACGGCAACCCGGGGGCAGGGGCGGGGGCGGGAAGATCCACGATGCGCTTTACCGTGCCTACTTCGTCGGCGGTGTGAACCTCGCCAATGTCGACGAGTTGGTCCGGATAGCGGAGTCGCTGGATCTATCTGGGGACGAAGCGCGCGAGGTTCTCCAAACGCGGGCAGAGCGACAGGCAGTCGACCTCGATTGGGAACGCTCGAGGCAACTCGGCGTCACCGGCGTTCCCACATTTATGGTAGACAACGAGGTGGTGGTTGGGGCGCAGCCCTACGAGATCCTGGAAGCTCTCGTTACACGCGCTGGTGCAAGAAAGCGAGCAGTGAGCAATGGGCTCTGAGCTGTGGGCCGTGGGCAGAAACGCTTTACCAGCCTCGTCCTAAGCGCCCAGCGCACGGTCATTCCGACCGCATCGCCGTCATCGGATCGATCTTGGTGGCCCGCCGTGCCGGGAGGTAGGACGCGAGGAGAGCGGTGAGAACCAAGAGCGCGGAGACGGTCGCGAACGTCACCAGGTCGGTTGCGCTGACGTTGAACAGCAGACTGCTCATGACCCGCGTGATCGCGAACGACCCCACCAGCCCTACTGCGACTCCGATCAAGGCCAGCTTCATCCCTTGTCCCACCACCATCGCCGTGACGTCGCGAGTGGCGGCGCCGAGAGCGATGCGGACCCCGATTTCGTTGGTGCGTTGCGCCACCGCGTACGACATCACGCCGTACAGGCCCACCGCCCCCAAGGTCAGGGCTACGACGGCGAAGAGGCCCATCAAGGTCATGATGAATCGGGGCCGCGCGACCGAGTTTGAGACAACGTCGGTCATCGGCTGGAGTCCTACCACCGGGAGGTTTGCGTCGAGCCTGCGGACAGCGGCCCGCACGGCCGGAGCCACCGTGAGTGGTTCGCCCGACGTCCTGATGATCAAGCCCATGAACCGCACGAGGTAAGTCGCGTGCTCCGGGGCCTGCTCGTTGGCGTAATAGTAGATGGGCCGGGGATCCAGGCTCAGCCCTTGATATTTGACGTCGCCGACGATTCCCACGATGGTCACCCACTGGCAGTCGTCGCAGCCGGAATATCGGATGCGCTGGCCGATTGGGTCCTCACCCGGCCAGAACATGCGCGCCATGGTTTCATTGATGATCGCGACCGGCATCGTTCCTACCCGATCGGTCTCCTGGAACAGCCGGCCGCGGAGCAGCGGGATCTTCATCGCTTCGAAATACCCCGACCGGGCGGAGACATCCGCGGCGTTGAACGCGAGTTTTCCGGGGCCCGGATCGGGACGACCTTCGATGTTGAAGTCCGTCACTCCGCGGCCATGCATGATCGGGATCCTTGAGACCGCCGACGCCCGTTCAACTCCTGGGATGGCTCCGATGTCCCTCAGTAATTCTGAATAGAACGCAGATGCTTGCTCGATGTCATAGTTCCCCGACGGGAGAGAGAGCTGTGCGACGAGGGTGTTGTTTGCCTCGAACCCCGGATCTTCCTGCAACAGATTGCGGAAGCTCCGAATCATCAGCCCCGCCCCGATGACAAGCAGAATGCTGAGCGCCACCTCGGAGATCACCAAGAACCGACGGAACCGCAGACGGTGACCGCCGGCGGTCGTTCCATGCCCCCCGTCTCGGAACACCGCTTGGAAATTGGGCGACACAAACTGTAGAGCCGGCGCCAAACCGAACACCACGCCTGTGGCAAGGGTGAGGAGTCCGGTGAAGCCCAGCACCCGGGCGTCCAGCTGAATTTCATCGATGCGGGGTATGGTGCCCGCGTCCAATGCGAGCAGCGCGTTGGTGCCCAGCGCGGCCAGCCCCAGCCCAACCACTCCACCCACCATGGCCAGCACGAGGCTTTCGGTCAGGAGCTGTTGCAGAATGCGCCCGCGACCGGCCCCTAACGCTCCACGGACGGCGATCTCTCGCCGGCGATGCTCGCCGACGGCCAGCAAGAGGCTGGCGACGTTCGCGCACACAATCAGGAGCACGAATCCTACCGCGCCCAGTAACAACAGCAGGGCAGGGCGAACGTTGCCCACGATGTCCTCGATGCGAGGCTGCACCCACAGAAAGTGACCGGTGTGAATGTCGGGAAAGTCGGCTTTCCACTGGGCCATCATCGGACCCAACTCTGCCTTGGCGTCCTCGAGCGTCGCGCCGGGCGCCAAACGGCCGATAGCGTTGAAGAAGTGCGATTGGCGGGTGTCGCGACGCGACTCGTCGAGCTGAAAAGCGGACCACAACTGCGTGTTGGGGTTGGGGAAGCCAAACCCGGGCGGCATGACGCCGACCACTTCGGCCGTGCGGCCGTTGACCGTGATGCTGCGGCCGATCATGCTCTCGTCATCGCCAAACCGACGTTGCCACAGCGCATGGCTCAGCACGACGACCTGAGCGGCGTCGAGGCGGTCGTCTTCATCGACCAGATGCCGACCGAGCATCGCCGGCGTTCGAAGCATGGTGAAGAGATTCGACGTGACATTGGCCGCGGGAACGCGTTCCGGTTCACCATCGCCGGCGGTGATCGTGGCGCCAAAACCCGAATACGCCGCCACCGCTGCCATCGTGCGATTCTGGTTCTTGTAGTCCACGTATTCCGGAGGCGCGAGAGGGAACACAGGGAAATCGAAGCCGCTCTCCGGCAGAAATCGTCCCCATACCGAGACGAGTTCGTCGGGTTCGGGAAAGGGCAGTGGGTTCAGGAGCACACCGCTGACCACGCTGAAGATGGCCGCGTTGGCGCCAATGCCCAGCGCGAGGGTCACGACGACCGTCGCGGTGAACGCGGGGCGCTTGAGCAGCATGCGAACGGTGTATCTCAGGTCCTGCACGATCTGCCCCACGGTTTCACCTCCGCGTTTCGCTTCGAAGTTGTCTCTTGTCCCGGCGCGTGGTCGCTTGGGAATCCAACGCGCGAATGTCCGGACGGCGAACCTGCCGGCGAGGCGGAGCGCCTGATACCGGTACCAATGCGACGCCGCGAGGCGCGATCCGCGACGGGTGCGAGCGATGAACTCCTCGCGCAGATCGCCGAGCACCGATTGGCCGAACTCCCCCGGGGGAGCGAACACCCGCAGCAGCGCCTCGGCGAGCCGAGGTGGGTGGAGATGGGCGTCCGGGTCGGTCACGAGGTCTTGCCCACCACCGATTCCAGTCCCTGCCACAGGTTGGCCATGGCTTGTCGGGAGTGCTCGAGCGACCGAACGCCCTGGGCGGTGACCTCGAAGTAGCGGCGCGATCGACCGCCCCGTTCGGGAGTCGGATCACCCATGCGCGACGCCAAACACCCCTTGGTTTCCAGCCGCTCCAGGGTGGTGTAGAGGGCACCGCGAGCCACCGAGCGACGGGCCTGAGTTTCGATCTCCTCGCGTATGGGGACCGCGTACGCGTTCTCGCCCAGTCGGAGGATGGCCAGGAGCACCATCTGCTCCAATTCGCCAAGAAATGTTCTGTTGGTCATGTCTACAACGCAGGCCTAATCATGTTCGCAAAGTAGGCCAAATAGCTGCTCATGGCAAGGTCCGTTCGGAGAAGCCACAAAAACCTGGGGGTCTAGCGTCAATGGTTCGCCCGGTTGCGGACCGGAGAGTAGCTTCGTGTTGAGATCGTCCTAGACGTTCAACCAAGCTCCGTGATTCCTGAATGACACCCCCTGTCCCCCGGCAGTTGGCCGAACTGCTGAACGCGCCGCATGCCGCGGCCCGCAACGGCGCGTGGGACGCGTTCATGGGCGAGTACAGCAAGCTGTTACTGCGGACCGCCCAGCGAGCCTCGTCCAGTCGCGACGATGCCATGGATCGTTACATTTTCATCTTGGAACAACTGCAAGAAGATGACTTTCGGCGTTTGCGTGCTTTTACCGCGGATGGGCGCGGAAAGTTTACCACCTGGCTCGTTGTGGTAGCCCGGCGCCTCTGCGTCGACCACCATCGGAGCAAGTACGGGCGTCCACAGGCAGGTCACGAGCCGACGGGGGCCAATTCGGTTGCCCACGCCGCCCGTCGAAACTTGCTGGATCTCATCGCCAACGAGATCGACGTCGATGGGCTGGAAGATGAGGGCTCGCTTCATCCCGACGCCGAATTGCTGAGCGCCGAACGGCGACAAACCCTCACCGCCGCTGTCGCAGAGCTGGGCCTTGGCGATCAGCTCCTGCTGACACTTCGGTTCGAAGACGACATTTCCGTCGAGAAGATCGCTCCGATGATTGGATTGCAGTCACGGTTTCAGGTCCATCGGCGTTTGCGGCATGTCTTAGAGCAGCTCCGCCGGAAACTCATAGATCGAGGGATGACAGAGTCGTGAGACGCTTCGCACAGCTGACTAGCGGAATCCGTGTCATATGAACGACAACGGACAGCAACTGAGCGACCCTATGGTTTTCACAGAGACTGGACACCTCACCCCTGAAATGATCGCCGCGTACCTGGGGCAGGAAGTTTCAGGCGAGGAGCGACAAGCCGTTCAACAACACCTGCTGACATGCAAAGAGTGTCGGGTGGATCTGGCGGAGGCGTCGGAGCTCGGCGCAGTGGGGCGCCGAGTTCGGTGGTTGGCCGTCGGACTCCCGGCGGCCGCGGCCGCCGTGCTGGCAGTTGTATTACTCGGTCCCGCTACGCGTGACGCAACCGACGACACCCCGGTCCTCCGCGGCGAACAGGCGGAGGGCACTGCACGGTTCAAAGCTGTGTCACCCGTGGATGGGGCCGAGGTGAGTCTCGACAGCCTCGTGTTCCGCTGGCGCAGCGAGGGTACCGGCGTTCACTATCTCCTTACCCTGACCGACGAGAACGGAGACGTGTTCTGGACGGCTGGGACGTCTGACACGAGCCTGGCACTGCCACTCGAAGTCGGGTTGGCGACGGGTCAACGATACTTCTGGTACGTGGACGCGCTCCTCGAGGGAGCCCGCTCGTCCACCACGGGGGTGCGAGAGATTCTGATCCAGCCATGATGTTTCGCCGGCCATCCGCCCTCGTTTGTTCGACCTGCATGTTGCTGGTCGTGGGGGCGGGATGCGCCCGTGATACAGTAGAAGACGATCCCGGTGCCGCCTCCGATGGTAACCGTCCGCTAGACCCTGTAGCTACTGGCGACATTGCCCAACTCGATTCTCTGTTTAGCAATGCCCAACAGATCTACCGTGCGGGGGAGTTCGACAGCGCGCGCACGCTCTTGATTGGACTGCGCGGTCGGGCGCAGCAAGAGGGAGCTTTGGACGCCGAAGCGCGGGCGATGACATGGTCGGGCTTGGCCCTTTGGCGTTTGGGAAATCACAGCGAGGCGCAACGGATCGGCGAACAGGCGTTGGAATTCAAGCGGCGGCATGGGCTTACTGATCAGTACTACCGTTCGTATAATGCGCTTGGGCTGCTTGCGTGGACCGAGAACCGGTTTTTTGATGCCAGTCGCTGGTTCAAGTTGGCCACCGATGCCGCAGAGGAATTAGGGAACCGTTATGCGGCTGCGACTGTCCTCGGTAACCTCGCTCTCGTGCAGACGGAGCTGGGCCAGTTCCAGAAGGCGCGCTCCGGGTTTCTCTCGATGCGCGAGACCATGGCCGAGATCGGGGACACGATGTACGAGGCCAACAGCCTCAGTAACCTCGGGATGCTCGAGATACGATTGGGCAACCCTCAAGGCGCTGTTCCATTTCTGAACGATGCTCTCAAGTTGTATGAAAGCGTCGAGTACGGTACTGGAACGCAGTCCGCCCTCGGACAGCTCGGCACGGCGTATCGGCTACTCGGCGAGACGAGCCTGGCCTTGGCTTCACTCGACAGCGCGTTGCAACAGGCACGTGCGCAGGGACTGCGACAGGACGAGGCGAGCAATATCGAGTTGCTTGCAGAGATGTATCAGGAGGCTGGTGACCAGCACCGCGCGCTGCAGCTTCTGTCGCAGGCCAAAGAGATCAACGCCGAGTTGGGGCTTCGAGTGGAGGCCGGCGCCGACCTGCGTCGAGAAGCTGAAATTCATCTTGCCTTGGGGGATTTGGACGAAGCAACGGGTTTCGCCTCCGAAGCGCTGGTGATCCATGAGAATGTCGGTGTGAAGCTCGAGCAGTTGTGGGACCACCTCGTGCTTGCTGAGTTGGCAGATCAATCGGGCAGGCGTGAGGAAACGAGACAGCATGTGAGTGCGGGGAGGACTCTTGCGGACGAACTCGACGCGCGCATTGCATATGTAGAGTTGGCACTCGTTGAGGCACGG
>JADFPO010000170.1 GCA_022562295.1 Gemmatimonadota bacterium | reverse complement strand
CACTCGCTGACCGGTGCCCTATCGTTCACCCAGCCTTGGGGCAGCTCGTCGGTTTCGCTGACCGGGACCCAGTTCCTCAACGATCTCAGCAAGAATCGTCTGACGCTGTTCGCCAACACCAACATTCGCCTCGTGCGTGGGCTGTCGCTCAGGCTGTTCGGCGTCGCGTCCCGGGTCCGGGATCAGTTGTTTCTCCCCAAGGCTGGCGCTACCGACGAGGAGGTGCTATTGCGGCGACGCCAGCTCGAGACGTCGTTCACCTATTTCGTCAGTGCCGGATTCACCTATCGGTTCGGATCCATCTTCAACAACATCGTGAATCCGCGGTTTGGAGGAGCAGGAGGAGGGGAGGGGTTCTTCTTTTGAGCTGTGGGCTACGAGCCCCGAGCTTCGAGCAGATACGTCTCGCTGCCGGGGAATCTAGCCTATGCCAGCTTCCGGTTTTGGCCACCAGACTCAAGAAGGCCGCCCAGGACGTGAAAGAATAACTCTGGCAGCCGGCAGCCCAGTGATAGCCCGTAGCTCGTAGCTCCTAGCTCGTAGCTCACTCCGGTCTCCCACCCGGCAGCCAACGCACCCGCTCCCCGTTCGCCAGCAACTCCACCGCTCGAACCGCCGACTCGATGACCATGGTCATGTGCCGGAAATCCACCCTCTCGACCTCGTCCGAGGGGCTGTGGTAATCCTCGTGCATGTTGTACGAAGAAAGCGTGTGAGCCGGGATGCCGCGAAAGGCGAAGGGCGCGTTGTCACTGCGCATGAAGAAATTCATCTCGGGGCGTGGATCGGAAACGACGTTCACCCCGCCATCCCGTAACAACCGCCCCATCGTGGATCGCTCGAAGCCGGTGAGCCACGCGTATCCGGCTCCGCCGGCGAGAGAATCCGGGCGGCCGATCATCTCCACTTGCAGGTCTGCCACGGTCTGGTCGAGTGGGACGGCAGGATGCTGCAGATACCATTGCGTGCCGAGCAGGCCGAGCTCTTCCCCCGTAGAAAACAAGAACACGACTGTACGACTCGGCGCGGAGCCGGCCGCGAGCGCCCGCGCAATCTCCAACACCGCCACGACCCCCGACGCGTCGTCGTCCGCCCCGTTGTAGATCGAGTCACCGTCAACGGGCCGGCCCACACCAACGTGGTCGTGATGGGCGCCCACTACCACCGTCTCGTCGGCCAGCGTCTCGTCACTTCCACGGATAATCCCGATCACGTTCACGTCCGCCAGCCGCCGGCTGGCGGGCACCGTGTCCAGGTCGGACAAGGTCGGCAGGAGCATCGCCCCCCGCCCCCCTCCCCCCCCTGCACGGCCTCTCCGCGTGGCACGTGCCATCGGCACTCGCTGGAAAAAGCCGCTGTCTCCCGCCGGCTCGACCCCGAACCTCTCGAGCTGAGACGCGATGTAGGCAGCGGCCATCGCCGAGCCCGGCGACCCCGTGCGTCGCCCATTCATCGAATCGGCAGCCAAGATGGATAACGCCGCGCGCACACTCGCGACATCGACCCGACCCTGAACGTCGTCTGAGGATACGACCAGTGGGATTGCCAGCGGCGCCAGCACTACTCCTGCGAGAAGTGGACAGAGGAATCGCTTCATGGTGTACCGTTGGCCTCAGACCTCGGTCAGCATCACCTGTGAACCATCATAATGAATAGGCCGCTACGTCGAGTCGTTCTCCGCGTCTTCCACAGAACTTTTCGGTTCCCCGAGAAACTCGGCGACGAGATCGTCGAGTTCGAGCAACCGCTCGGCGATTCGCTCGGCTAGGTGTAGCGCGATGCCCTCGACGGCCTTCCCCAGTTCGTCCGCCATGGCGAGAAACGGCTGGCGCTTCACCGGGTCGTCGTGGAAAACCATGGCATCGATCCATGCCTCGAACATCTCGGCGTGGGTCACGCGCCGATCGTTCAGAATCGACGCGCTGTCGAGCTCGTTCTGAATCGGGGCATACCGCGCTTGGAAACCGGTGGCCAGCGCCTTGATTTCGTCCGACGCCCTGGCGCTGACGAATTCCAAGATGCGTCCCATGTTGACGGGATCGTTCTTGAGGTATGCCCGTCGAACCGGAATACACATGTCGCGAACCCGATCGAGCGACCCCTCCGACTCGATGTACCCGTTCACGATACGCATTGACCGGTCCTGTTTGCGCGCCGCACCCAGCGCAACACGGGCCTCCGCGGCCACCTGACGAAAAACTCTCAGATTGGCACGTTCCGCGTGACTCAATTCGGGCTGCGTCATCTCAATGGGTGTCCCTTGCGCCGTGGAAGGCCGAGTCAATCCCATAATTAGGGCTGCCTGGTGACAAATGTTCAAGAGGCAACGCCGACTCTCACCTGCGCGCCCGCAAGGCCGTTTCACCGACTGCAACTCTCACCCCATGGCCGGACCGGTGCGTCGGTACCCCTGGCATCGCGCGCCCAATTGGCGGACCTTGGTTTGTACCGCCGGTGTCAGGAGAGGGCCATGCCCGACGAACCTACGAAAACAGACGCGGAATGGCGGGAACAACTCACGCCCGAGCAATACCGCGTCACGCGCGAAAAGGGCACGGAGCCGGCTTTCAGCGGCGAATACTACCACTGTGAAGATGAGGGCATCTATCGTTGCGTCTGTTGCGGCGCGGAGCTGTTCTCATCAGACGCCAAATACGACTCAGGCACGGGCTGGCCGAGTTTCCACTCGCCGGCGGTGGAGGGAAACGTCGGCGTCCACGAGGACAACAGCCACGGCATGAAACGCACCGAGGTCCACTGCAAACGGTGCCAGGCCCACCTTGGCCACGTATTCTCGGACGGCCCGCAACCGATGGGGCTGCGGTACTGCATCAATTCGGCCGCCCTGGATTTGGAGCGGACGAAGACGGAGTAGGGCGGGCAGACGGGCGGACGGTAGGCGGGCAGGCGGGCGGACGGACGAAGACGGTCGAGGACGGTCAAAGACGGTCGTGGACGGATGACCACCTTGCCCGTCGGGAGGGGTTGTGAGCGGGGTGGGCCCGCCGGGTTGGGTAGGGGCGTGGCGGGGGCCCGCCGGGCGGGGTGGCGGGGGCCCGCCGGGTCGAGGGGTGGAGTGGTGGGGCCCGCCGGGCGGGGACTGGGGCAGGGTGAGTCCCGTCGAAACCCGCCAACCCCTGTGTCCGTAGGGATTTCCAGGCCCACTCGGGTCAGGATTCACGACGATGGGAGAAGATCATGACGACTGATGTGACGCGGCGCGGCAGCATCCCGGCGGCGATGGCGTGGATACTCGCCCTTTCTGCCCTGCTCTTCTGGCTTCCCATACTGGGATCGCTCATCGCCGGCTACGTTGGGGGGTCCAAGGCGGGGAGCGTAGGCCGCGCGGTAGCCGCGGTCTTCCTGCCGGGAGCCATCGTCTGGATTGCCACCATCCTCCTCGGCGGCTTGCTCGCTGGCATTCCGATCCTGGGGCCGATATTCGCCACCATCGCCGGCCTGGGCATCTGGGCTATTTCCTTCATGAACATCGTGCCCCTAGTGATCGGGGCGGTCATAGGCGGCAAACTGGCGGAGAAGTAGGGGATAGGTGACAGGGGATAGGGGATAGGGGATAGGGGTGTATTGAAGAAACGGCAGGCGAATGAAGACGGTCAAAGACGGTCGTGGACGGATGATCACCTTGCCCGTCGGGAGGGGTTGTGAGCAGAGTGGGCCCGCCGGGTTGGGTGGAAAGGGCGGCGGGGGCCCGCCGGGAGGGGTTGAGGGGAGAAGTGGGTCCGCCGGGGTGGGTAGCTGGGTGGTAGGAGCCCGCCGTTATTCCCTCGGCCTCCCCGCCACGGCCACGATGCGTATGCCGCCGCGCGCGTTTTGATGCACCTCGACCCGCACCGCCTTGGGGGCAATGGCATACACGATGTCGTCGGCGATCTGCGCCGCCAGGGTCTCGCAGAACGCACCCTCATCTCGGTACGCCCAGAGGTAGAACTTGAGCGCTCGCGACTCCAGGCATCGCTCGTCCGGTACGTATTCGATCGAGACTTCGCCGAAATCCGGCTGACCGGTACGCGGGCACAGCGATGTAAACTCGGTCGCCTCCATGTTCACCACCTGGATGTCCGGCGCGGGAAACGCTTCTCGCTTCAGCACCTCCCTCGCTTCGGCGAGATCCTTCGGCCGTCGAAGTGGGCCGGATTCGGGCAGGGGCGGGGGCGGGGGCGGGGGCAGTCCGTTCTCGCTATCTCCCATTGAGTGCTCCTCGCTGTTCACACCGGACATCTATATTCTGAGGTAATGAAACACCACTTGCCCGATACGCTCAATGGCCGGCGTGCGGTCGTGCTGCTGAGCGGCGGTCTCGACTCTACCACGACGCTGGCACTGGCACAGGCTGAGGGGTTCGAAACGTACGCGCTCACGATTCGCTACGGCCAACGACACGAACACGAGATCGAAGCCGCACGCCGCATCGCCAGCGCGTTCGGCGTGGCGAAACACCTTGTGACACAGGTGGACCTGCGCGCGTTTGGCGGGTCCGCGCTCACCGACGACATCGACGTGCCGAAAGACGCCGTAGCGGACGCCATCGGTGGCGAAATACCCATCACATACGTTCCAGCGCGGAACACGATCTTTCTCTCGATGGCCCTCGCGTGGGCGGAGGTGCTCGAAGCGGCCGACATTTTTCTCGGCGTGAATGCGCTCGACTACTCGGGCTATCCGGATTGCCGGCCGGAGTTCGTCGCGGCGTTCGAGAATCTCGCGCGGCTCGCCACCAAAGCCGGCGTCGAAGGATCGATACAGACCGAGATTCACACACCACTCATCGAGCTGTCGAAGGCGGAAATCATCACGCGCGGTCTCGAGCTGGGTGTGGACTATTCGATGACGATCAGCTGTTACGATCCGTCAGACGAGGGGGAGGGCCTCGCGTGTGGCCGCTGCGACGCGTGCGTGTTGCGGCGGAAAGGATTCGAGGACGCCGGGGTGGTGGATCCGGCTCGATATGCGATGGAGGACGGCCTTAAGACGGTCGGGGACGGTCTGAGACGGTCGAGGACGATCTAAACTGACAGCTCAAAGCTCGTAGCTCGTAGCTCAAAGGAGCCACAGATGTACGCAGTCAAGGAACTGTACTACACCCTGCAAGGCGAGGGCTACCACACTGGGCGGCCGGCGGTGTTCCTGCGTTTCGCGGGATGTAATCTCTGGTCCGGATTGGAGAGGGATCGTTCGACCGCCATCTGCAACTTCTGCGACACCGATTTCGTTGGGGTGGACGGTCCGGGAGGCGGCAAGTTCGCAACCGCCGAGCAGCTCGCGGCCGAGGTTGTCGGCGCGTGGGACCGGAGCGGAACGAACCGCGAGGATCGGTTCACCGTCCTCACCGGTGGCGAACCGCTGCTGCAACTCGACGCCCCGTTGATCGCGGCGCTGCACGAGGTGGGATTCGAGATCGCCATCGAGACCAACGGTACCATCACCGCCCCTCCCGAGCTCGATTGGATCTGCGTGAGCCCGAAGGCCGAGGCGGAGTTCGTGCAACGGTCGGGCAACGAGCTGAAGCTGATCTTTCCGCAAGAGGGAATCGACCCAGCGGAGTACACCGACCTCCCATTCGATCACTTTTTCCTGCAACCGATGGACGGCCCCGACATCACACGCAACACAGAGCTGGTAACAGCCTACTGCACCGCCCATTCACAGTGGAAAGTGAGCTTGCAGACCCACAAGATTTTGGGAATCCCGTAGGGCCGCAGATTAGAGCCGCGGATGCCGCGGACTGATTGCGGATAGACACGGAGCCCCCCAGCCCCGCTATTACACGAGCTTGACAGCCGTTCGAAGCTGGGGCCATTGTCCGCGCCATGCGTTCACCAACTCTCGCGGCGTTACTCGCGCTATTTTGTCTCCCACCGGCTCTGACCGGTCAACGTCCTGGGGACACCACGCCGTCGATATTCGGCAAAGGTGACATCGTATCGGTAGCGGGAGCCGGCTTGCTTCTCGCCTTCCCCGAGCTGATAGGGATCAACGACGATTCGGTCCGATGCGTGCCGTGCGATCGGTCGTCGGTGCCGTTTTTCGATCGCTGGGTGATCGCGCCGACGCGTCCCACGGCAGGCGCCGCGAGTGACCTCCTGCGGATCGGTGTCGCGGGGCTGAGCTGGTTGGACCTGGTGGACGAAGGTCCGGTTGGCCATGCAGGGATCGTCGCGTCGATCGAGTCCGCCCTGTGGGCC
This sequence comes from Gemmatimonadota bacterium, assembly GCA_022562295.1. Classification (GTDB taxonomy): domain Bacteria; phylum Gemmatimonadota; class Gemmatimonadetes; order Gemmatimonadales; family GWC2-71-9; genus B3T1B10. Next base: position 327 of record JADFPO010000170.1, on the reverse strand, counting down.
GAGAGTGCGGTGCACCTCATCAAAGCCATCGTCGGCCGCTACCGGCCCGTGCTGTACACCGAATCGGGACGGGCCGTCGCCAACGTCACATCCAATCAGCGTTCGTGGCCGTCCGGCCATGCGGCAACGGCCGCGGCACTCGCCACGAGCTATTGGCTCACGCACAAGAAACTCGACAGGGGCAGAGGCAAGGAATGGCGCGCATGGGCCATCATCGGCGGTGCGGTGGGCGTCGGGATCATGCGCATGGCCGCCGCCAAGCACTATCCCTCCGATGTGTTATCGGGTTTTGCCGCGGGCGTGGCGACGGCGGTCGTGGTGCATGCG
>JADFPO010000051.1 GCA_022562295.1 Gemmatimonadota bacterium | reverse complement strand
CCTCACCTTGACCCCTTTTGCCCATGTCCGATAAGATACAATCTGTCCTGATTGGAGGTGTCGCCGCCGGTGCATTGGCGGTGGTCTTTGAAATCCCTCAAAACTGTGCCGGTTGCCTTTCATGCCTGGGCTACGTCGGGGCGGGCCTGTTAGCCGTCTGGCACTATACGAACACCAATACCCTGACCATCACGGACGTGCCTACTACCCTCGAACGGATCTTGGGACCATTCTCCCGCCAGGAAACTGCTCCGCGCCGGTCGCACAGCCAGCTTCTGTTGTGGTAAGTGATGGGTTTTTCGGAGAGCCTTGTTCTCCCTGGACCATTCCGGGCGAGCACGCTTCACAGTAGAAGAACTGTACAACAGATATATGCTTCCCGAAATCCAACCTTGTTTGCGCCGGGGAGGGCGAGATTGGGAATAGAATACGAACAAGCTTCGGGAGAGGCCTAACATGAAAGCCTATGTCTTCATCAACGCGAGTGCGGGCAAGACCCTCGAAGTAGTAGGCAAGGTGCAGAAAATCGAAGGCGTCAAGAGCGTCAATCCCTGCTGGGGTCCCCCCGACATCATTGCCGTGGTCCAGGTCAAGAATGAGCGCACGCTCAACGACCTTGTCCTGACCCGAATTCAAAGACTCCCCGGCGTCGAACAGACCGACACCCACATCGTGATCGAGTAGCGTTTCATCTGTAAGTCCGCTTCGACTGTTCCGGCCAGATTACTATACGAACTGTTCTCGAAATGATGCGCCCAACCATACCCTACTCCGGGAAGTTCAAGCTGCGAGTCAGCTTTTCTTGGAAGTCACAGCGTAGAAACCAGCAGGTTTCTGTTCAACGTTCTTGCTCTTGCAAGCAGGACACACTACTTCGCCGCTCTCGTGTTCCTTTAGAGTGAGAATCTGACTAAAGCTCTTTCCGCACTCCCCACAGGTGTATTCATAGTTGGGCATCACAGCTCCGTTCCCTGCGCTAGCTGCTTCTACTGCCATTCTAGGCCTGCCGTTCCAGCTGTCAACCAGCGCCCACAGGCAAGTCAACGAAATCTACTCCGGGAAGTTCATGCGGCGGCTACTGATTCAGCTTGGCGTACTCGGCCTTGGCTTCGAGCAGAATGGGGATGTTCGGGTCGCAGCGGAAAGCCGTGGCGGAAATCGAAAAACTTTTCCAAACTTTTCCCAACTTTGCCAAATTCAGCGAAAAGCCGGACCGGGACCAGGAGGGCGCGGCCACAATCCTATGACCTTGAACGGGTTACAAAAAGGGAAGTGGCGCGCCTGGGGCGATTCGAACGCCCGGCCTTTGGTTTAGGAATGCAGACAACTTAACCCCTCGCGTCCTCTTCTTGCTTGGAAACAGTTGAGGAGAAACGGGAAACGCATATGCTATTTCGGGGGAATTTTCCTAGTCGGCAGCTTAATATGCACCTTAATAATGCACCTGCGCTGAAACGGGCGATTTTCCCGACAAAATGTGAAATTGGGGCAGGGAGGTCCAGGAGGGGTGAAACTTGGCTTTGAGCCGAGAGCTGACTATGCCCGAGGGCTTTGAGGGCGAGGAAGGTCCAAGGAGGGCGTAGGAGGGCAAGAAATGGAAAGCGTTAGAGGGCTGAATCAATCTTCCCGCCGCACGCTACCCGAGGAGCGCAGAACGAAGGGAATTCTACGACAAACTGATACCCGTACTCGAAGCCACCCCCGGGATACTGTCAGCAGGCGCGATCTCCGTGTTTCCGTTGAGCGGCAACCCCGGTGGTGGTACGTCGCTACACCGGGCGGGAGCGACGACAGTGGACGAGGGTTTTGTCAACCACGCCAACTTTCGGGTCGTGACGCCGGGATACTTTCGCACGATGGGAATGACGCTATTGGCCGGAAGGCAGTACACGAGCCGAGACGGAGTTGAACCGCCCGCGGTAGCGATCATAAACCAAACACTCGCCTCCCAATTGTGGCCTGGTCAAGATCCGATCGGACGCAAGATGTTCTCCGGTCAGCCGTCCGATCCGGGAAGCGAGTTCGAGGTAATCGGCCTCGTCGCTGACGTACGTGAGACAAGCCTGGGCGAAGCAGTGAAGCCGGAGATTTTTATTGCCTATCCGCAGTTCGCGATGCAAGAAATGGTGTTGCTCGTTCGCACGATCGGAGACCCCGACGCCATGGCAAAGACTTTACAGGACGCAGTGCTGTCGGTGGACCCAAATCAGCCCATCGAGGCCGTTCAATCCGTTGACGCAATCCTCGCACGATCCGTGTCCGAACCGCGGTTCAACATGATCCTATTGGGGTCGTTCGCGATCGTTGCGTTGTTGCTGGGCATGATCGGCATCTACGGCGTCACCTCTCAGGCGGTCAGCTCACGCATCCACGAGATCGGCGTGCGCATGGCGCTCGGAGCAGACAGCTCTAGTATTCTCGCCTTGATCGTTACACAAGGTCTCGTTCCCACGGCGATCGGCATCGTGTTCGGTCTCGCCATAGCGTTTGCCGGAACTCGGTTGTTGTCCGGCATGCTGTTCGGTGTTGCCCCGACGGATCCAATCACGTTCGTAGCCGGCGCTGGCGTGCTCGTGCTCGCAGCACTAGCAGGATCGGCGGTGCCTGCCCTGCGGGCCGCTCGGGTGGATCCTACCCGGGCGCTGGCAGCGGAGTAGCCGTGAGCGGTGAGCAGTGGGTGGTGAGTCGCAGCTCACTGCCCATCACTACTCACAATTGGCCACTCACGACTCCCGCAACGACGTAACGGGATCCACCCGACTCGCCCGTAACGCCGGCAGGAGCGCCGCCGCCAACGCGACGATCACGAGCACCCCGGCCGCCGACGCAAACACATACACGTCCCGTACGCTCACGCCGTACAACTGACTCTCGAGAACTCGGCTCGTTACCAGAGCGACGGCCAATCCAACTGTGGCTCCCACACCCGCCATCTTCGCTGCAGCACCCAGCACTTCCCGAAGCAACTGTTGCTGCTGGGCACCGAGCGCCATGCGAATGCCGATCTCCTTGGTGCGACGCGCAACCGAGAAGGCGATCACCCCGTACACGCCCACGCTGGCGATAATCAAGGCCGCCGCCGCGAAGATCGAAAGCAGCATAGTGAAGAACCGGTCGCGCAGCAGGGTGTCCGCGACCACTCGCTCAAACGATTGTAGATTCACCACGGGGATACTCTGGTCGATGCGCCCCACTGCCGCCCTTACCACCGGGAACAACGACTCCGGCTCCACGGATGCGCTCACGACGATGCTCGCGTTGCGAATCCAACCGAAGGAGAGAGGCGGCGTTTGGGCAGCTGGGAGATATATCTCGGGACGAGTGGCGGCACTCAACCCACTCTGTCGCACGTCACCGACCACGCCGACGACGGTGATCCAGTCGTAGTCGCGTCCCGCCCAGATCGCGTAGATCCGCGTGCCGACCGGATTCTCATCGCCCCAATACGCACGTCGGGCCGACTCGTTGATCACTGCCACAGGCGGGGCGCCCAGCCTGTCGGAGTCGAGGAATGCCCGGCCCCGCAGGACCGGAATGCCGAGCGTCGAGAAGTAGCCGGGCGACGCTCCTTGGTATTGGATGGAGAGCGCCTCCTCGTTCGGCCCTATTTGTTTGCCCTCGATCAGCATCCCCTCGGTACGGGACGAGGTTCGCATGGGAAGATTTCGGACCAGCGCTACTGAGCTCACGCCCGGGAGCGCTGCTATTTCGCTGGTGATCGCGTCGTAGTAGCCGAGCACGTCCTCCCGCTCGGGATAGCTCCGACTGGGCAGGCTGACGTCGAAGGCCAGACGATGCTCAGACACGAACCCGGGATTCACGCGCTGCAAGTAAGAAAAGCTCTTGATCAGTAACCCGGAGCCGATGAGCAGCACCACCGCCAGGGCGACTTGCGCCACAGCCAAACCGCTCAACGTACGACTGCCAGATCTACCCATCGTTTCCGACCGCCCTTCCGTGTTGAGCATCGCAGCCACGTCGATGCGCGCGGCTCCTGCCGCCGGCAGCACTCCGAATAGAATGCCCGTGGCGATGGAGACCGCCGCGGTGAAGGTCGCTACGCGGGCGTCGAGTGATACCTCCGACAGCCTGGGAATGCCTCCGGGATCCATCTTCAGCAACAAGTCCACTCCCACAGTGCCTAGTAGCAAACCGACCACGCCGCCAACCACGGCGAGCATGACGCTTTCCGTTAGGAGTTGCTTCGCGATGCGCGCGCGCCCCGCCCCGAGTGCGGTTCGCACACCAATCTCCCTACGGCGCGATTCGCCGCGGGCCAGCAACAGGTTCGCGACGTTGGTGCAAACCAGCAGCAAGACGAGTCCAACGGCGCCGACCAACACGAACATCGCGGGGCGCACGTCTCCCAAGATCTGATCGTCCAGAGCAACTAACTTCATCGGGTGGCGAGTGGGTTCGGGCGTATGCTGCCCCGCGTACACGTCCGCCCAGCCGGCCAACATCAAATCGAGCTCCGCGGTTGCGCCCTCAATGGTCGATCCCGGAGCGAGGCGCGCGATGACCGTCAACCAGTGGCCGGAACGATTCGTAATACCCGCCCGATCGAATTGGGACGGGACCATGACATCCACCGACGCACCAGGCAGCGCCGTGCCTCGCTCCATCACGCCGATGATCTCCAAATCCGCACCGTCCATACGAAGCTGGGTCCCAACCACGCGTGGATCGGCGCCGAAATGGCGCGTCCAGTACCCGTGCGACAGCACCACGAACCTCCCCGCGCCCGGGCGGTCTTCTTCCACGCCGATCGTGCGTCCCACTGCCGCACGATGTCCCAACACGTCGACGAGGCTCGCGGTGACAGACGCAACCCCGATACGTTCGGCGCCGTCGTCGTCCGTGACGGTCGCAGTCGACGTCCCGAACGCCCCCATGTCCTCGAAGGCACTCGTCTCCGCCCGGTAGTCGATATACTCGGCAGGTGACACCGGAAATGTGGGTTGGTTGTCATTGGTGAATCGCGTCCACACGACGACCAGCCGTGGGGCATCGCGGTACGGCAACGGCCGCATGAGCACCGAGCTCACAACACTGAAGATCGCGCTGTTGGCGCCGATCCCCAGCGCTATCGTGAGCACCGCAACAGTGGCAAAACCCTTGTTCCTCAAGAGCGTGCGGATCGCAAACCGGGCGTCGACCAGCGCTTCCTCCACACCGTTGCGCCACACGCGCGTTCGGCGACGCCGCTGGCGGTTTTCGTAGGTGTGAGTCGAGCGTCCCGAATTCTGGGTGGCGCGCGAAAACCGCATTGCGAGGCCGGTGACGACGAGGTCGCGCACGGCCTTCCACCACAGCCCCATCAACGAGCGTCCAGTCTCCCGCCGATCCCGCAGGCCGTCACGAAACATTTCCACCATGTCCGTTTCATGCCGCACGCGGAACTCCGCGGGATAGATACGCAGAAACAGGCGGTAGACGCGCTGTGATATTCGCATGGCCGACCCCTCAGTCGTGGGCGTGCGCCAAGGCACGCACGTCCGCTGTTTGGGAAAGCTGCACCATCCTGTGTGCTTCGCGCGAAACCACGTCCCTGCCCAACTGTGTGATGCGGTAATAGCGGCGGCGCTCGTCGTCTTGGTCGGGCAGCGGCCGCCTGTCGGCCTCGACGATCAGCTCCTGATCGACCAGCCGAGCCATCAGCCGGTACAGCATGCCCGGCTCCATGTCGATCCGTCCCTCCGAGCGGCGGGCCACTTCCTTCTTGAGGCCGTAGCCGTGGAGTTCTTCGGACGATAAAACCAGCAGGACCAGAAAGGTCCCCGGCTTGAGTGGTAGATACGATTCTGGGTCAGTGGGACTCGGCCTCATCAACTCCTCCTATTGCGACTTGCGACATCTTCTTGGATGCTCTTTTCATGCATATGGTTGGCATGCATGTGATTATCATATAGTACGATGGCATTGCTCAGAGGTTTCGCCAGGGAACAAACGTGACGAGGTAGTCACATAAAACCTTATGTCACAACGATTTAGCGAGTACCGGAGCCGCACCCGACCATCTTCAGTTCTCCATTGAGCCACAGAGAACAAAGAGGTTACCGAGCCTCCCCACCCCTCCTGCGCTTGGACGGGTAAGGCGATGTCTTGGGGGTGAGACGGGTCGTGCCCCGGGTGTGCTCGGTACCAACAATGAGAGCCAGGCGGGGGCTCTGTGTTCTCTGTGGGTATCCGGTCAGTTGCGCGGCCGGAGGACTTTCGGCGAGTGGCTGAAGACGACGATTTGCTCGGCTTCGGGGAGAGTCTCACGCCGGAAGATTTCCAGGTGGCCGCCGACGCGGGTCACGTTGTCTTTCCCGACCAACCACGGCTCGATCTCGCCGAGGTCGGACGGTGAGTCCGCGGACGCCTCCAGATCGGGAATCCGATAGTGCATCGGAATCAACACGCGCGGTTTCAATGCCGATCGGGCCAGTTGAATCGCTGCTTCGTCTATGATGTGGTAGTCAGCGTCGATCGGGATCATCAACACGTCTACGCGGCCCATCTCACGGACGATGGCATCCGTGATCGGCCCGTTGTCCCCCAAGTGCGCGATCCGCAAACCGGCCAACTCTATCATCCAGATCGTATTGATCTGCCCGAACTCCATCCCATAAGGATCCGCATGCTTACCGCGGACTCCACGAATGGTGAACTCGCCTACGGAGTACGTTCCTGGGTCCCGAAAAACCGGAACGGTGGAATCCCACGGGAAAGGCAGTCCTCTGAAATCTCCTGCATCGTGATCGTAGTGCGGATGGGTGATGAGCACGGCGTCGGTGGCGACGCTATCGGGGAAATCATACCCCAGCCATACCTGACTGGCATACGGATCGATCAGGATCTTGGAGCCCTCCGCCGAGTGGATGCGGAACGCGGCGTGCGCGAGGTATTCGATCGCGATCTCCCCACGCTCCAATTTCAAGTCGGCCGCATCCTGGACCGTTTCCACCGTCGACGAATCATCGCGAGGCCCGCACGCCGCGCCGATGGAAAGCAGGAAAGTAGAGAACCGGAGTATCTGTCTCATAACAGAAATAGACCTAACACCTGACACCTATCCCCCATCCCCCATCTCCTGTCCCCTATCCCCAGTCACTCACGGCAAGAACGTATGTGTGTACTTGACCATCAACGTGCGACGTTGCGACAACGGCCGCCGTGGGCCGGTGAGGCCGTCACGATCGGTATTGAACCCCTCATTGTACACCAGCCAGAGATCGTTGCCTTCACGGAAATTGTATCGCAACCGCGAATTCAGGTCGACGTCATCGGCAGTGCTGTTGTATTGCAGGAGGGTACTGAAGGAAAGATGGACGTCCAGTGCCGTCTGAATGCGGAAAGCCACGACATGGGCGTTCAGCGATTCATTGCGATCGGAGAAGCGGATCACGTTGAGTTGATAGTTGCCACCCAACTCGAGGTGGAGGGAGGGATTCCAAGCCGCACCCCCCTGGAGGAAAACACGCCAGCCGTCGTAGAACGTTCCGGCGGCCATCGTTGCATTGGGTCGAAACAAACCCCCGCGCGGTGATTCCAGGCGTACCTGTCCTTCGTGAAACCAATAATCCCCAATGGGGATTTCCGGTCCGCCGGAAAGCTGGAATGCCTCGCGTACGCTCTCGTAGCTGTTCTTCACCTGAATGTTGATATTGGCACCCGTCTTCATCTCGAACCTCACCGACGGCTGGATCGATGCCGACTCCACGCGCCGATCGGCGTTGCTCACGTATACATCCCCGAGGTTTTGCACCTCAATCGATCGGAACGGCGACTGGGGACCCTGGAACCGCTTGTACTGAAGGGTCCCGCCTCCGAACGTGAAATCTTGGCGGATGGCGAATCCCACACCCGGGTTGTAGTCGGCCCCCGACCGGATAAAATCCGCGTTGTAACTGAAACCGTCCTCGTTACGGCGTTCCCACCGCGCGACCACCCGGCTGGCGTCGAGGAGGCCGGTTCCGCCTGGACGGCCATCCTCAAAGGTCTCCGCCCACTTCACCGTAACGTATTCATCGCCGAACGGACGGATGAGCGCATCCGCACCGACCGCCACGTTGTAACTTCCGCCCCCGCCAATACGCGTCGTGGCAATTCCACCCACGTTGGAAAAGCTATTGAACACCTGACGTCGCACTCGTATCACACCGAAGTTCTCGGCATCGAACGTCGCCGTGCTCGCGGTTTGCATGTTCAGGAAACCCAGGTCGGTCTTTCCGATGCGACCCACCAAGCGCGCTCCACCAAGAAGCCTGACCGGTTCACCTTCATTCAGCCCAATCTGACGGCTGTGAAACAAACGGCTCAACCCTCCGGTGCTGAATTCGAAGATCGACCCCCGCTCCTGGAAAAACTGGCGCTTCTCTGGAAAAAATAGAGAGAACCGCGTGAGGTTGAGCTGTTGACTGTCCGCCTCGACCTGCGCAAAGTCGGTATTCGCGGTGAGGTCGAGCACGAGATTGCTCGTGACGCTGTACTTGACGTCGAGACCCACCTCGTTGGTGACGTCGTTGTCCGATGCGTAGGCGGTCTGCGCGCCGTTCAACTCGGCCACCCGGCTCACGCCCCCGAGGGCATAGGGAGTGAAGTACACCGGTTTCTGGCTGCGCACGCCCTCCAGTGACACTCGCCGGGCCTGGGATGGTTTGGCGAAACCCATACCCCAGTTGGGGGGAATGGATGGAAAGACATGCCGCTCGTTTTTTCTGGCAATGAAACGGTAGGTGATTATCCCCATCACTACGTGACCGTCAACGTCTTGGAACCCCAAGCTCGAAAACGGAATACGCATCTCTGCAAACCAGCCTTCGTCGTTCTGCACGGTGGCTACGTCCCAAAACGTATTCCAATCGGAGTTCACCGGTCCGCCGGGTCCGAACGGTACCCCACCTCCGAACTGCGCGTCGTTCGCCACGGATCGGTCGGACCGCACTCCCGGCGGTGACGTCGCAAACCACAGGGCGGTTTCGTTGTCGTTGTAAGAGTCAATCACGATCGCCAGCACGTCGTCTCCGCTGTACTGATCGCGGTAGAGGGTGTTGGCACGCACTCCAGCGGGATCCGAATCGTACAGCCGACCCGCCACGTATAAGTACTCGTCGTCGTAGGCCACCAGGATCTCGGTCCGCTCCGTGGGCGTGCCTTGATACGTGGGCGTGTAGACGGTCATCGGTAGTGCCGGCACCTGTCGCCACGCCGGCTCGTCGATGACCCCATCCAACACGATCGGTCCCGACAGCCTGGTCAAGGGCATGGGATCCGATGGCCGGGAGGTCTGGGCCATGGCCGGAGCCCCCCCCGCCCCTCCCTCCCCCAACACCATCCCCGTGACAACGACACCTATAAGAAGGAAAACTCGGGAATTCCCGGGTCGAGCCATGCGCAGATTCCGTTGTCTGTTGGTTTGGAAGGGCTCCGTCTCGAGACGAGCGGCCGCTGGAGGACGCATTAAGATAACCAATGATTTGGCCGGGAGATTCCGACTGGCCCTTTATCGTACGTGGAGCGACTCGGCCACGTTGGAAACACCCAGCATAGCAGTCGTCACCTCTCGCGCTTTGGCCGCCCCACCTCCATCTTAGGCACCCATCATGCCTTTCAACAAAGCCACGCCAGCATTGTCGCGGAGAGCACTGTTGGGAGCCGCCCTTGCCGCCGCCGGTTGGGGGCGGGTGCGTGGGCGGTGGTCGCAACGGCAGGACGTGTTTGCACTCGTCCTCGGCGCCGTGCAGGACGGCGGGCTTCCACAAGCGGGGTGCTACACAGACCGCTGTAACACGGCCCGCAGCGTTCCGCGCTACGTAGCCTCATTGGCTTTGGTCGAGCCGGAGGCCGAGCGGTATTATCTGGTGGACGCATCGCCTGACCTCATCCGGCAAATGGACCTCATCCCGGGGTCCGCCTTCCGCGAACGCGCCCAGGCCAGACGCCCATTCGACGGAATCTTCCTGACCCACGCGCACATCGGGCATTACGTGGGACTCGCTCTCTTGGGACGCGAGGGTTTGGGAATCGCGCCGACACCGTGCTACTGCAGCCCCGCGATGGCGTCGTATCTGTCGAGCAACGGCCCTTGGAAGCTTCTGGTAGACGAAGGCCGCCTGTTCTTTCCCGAAGTGGCGCTAAACCGGTGGCACCGCATCGATGACGCGCTCTCGGTGCGGCTCCTCCCAGTCCCTCACCGGCACGAATACTCGGACACCGTCGGTTTCGTTTTCCGGGGTCCTTCACGTTCCCTGCTCTACGTTCCCGACATCGATCGCTGGGAGTCTTGGGACATACCCCTCGCCGAGATCGTAGATGAGGTCGATGTGGCAATGCTCGACGGATCGTTCTACTCGGCACGCGAAATTCCCGGCAGAAACATCGAGGACATCCCGCATCCTCTGATACCGCACACGATGGATCTTCTCGAAACGAGTGTGCGGCGCGGCAAAAGAGTGGTGTTCACCCACCTGAACAACACCAATCCGGCGCTCGACGAAGGAAGTCCAGAAGCCGAAGAGGTTCGGCGCCGCGGCTTCCGTATCGCGAGAGCCGGTCGGAGGTTTGCCCTGTGATGCCGGCAGTCTCACCCTTCGGCCTGTTGGATCCGATATGACCCTGAAGCGAGGAGCTACTTGATATGCGCGGCTTGATGATGGACACACCGCTGCTGATATCATCGATCATCGACCACGGTGCCACCGTGTATGCCGATCGAGAGATCGTGTCACAAACCGTCGAGGGACCGATCCACCGCTACACCTACGCACACGCACGAGCCCGCTCCAAGCAGCTCGCCAACGCGCTGGCATCGCTGGGCGTGCACGCGGGAGACCGCATCGCTACGATCGCCTGGAACGGACACAGGCACTTCGAGATTTACTACGCCGTGTCGGGCATGGGCGCGATCTGCCATACGCTGAATCCCCGCCTTCATCCGGTACAACTCGATTACATCGTCAACCACGCCGAAGATTCGTATATCTTCACCGACCTCACATTTGTGCCCCTGCTCGAGGCCATCGCAGACAAACTGACCTCCGTGCAAGGAGTCGTCGTCATGACGGATCGGGCCAACATGCCCGACACGTCACTATCCAATGCGCTGTGCTACGAGGAGTTGATCGACAACCACTCGGACGAGTTCGCATGGCCGCAGTTCGACGAAAACACTGCCTCGTCCCTCTGCTACACTTCGGGCACCACGGGCAATCCCAAGGGGGTTCTGTACAGCCACCGCTCCACCGTGCTTCATTCATACGGATTGGCTCTCCCCGACTCGATGCAGCTCGGAGAAGGTCATTGCGTACTGCCGATTGTACCGATGTTTCACGCGAACGCCTGGGGCATCCCCTATGCCGCCCCAATGACCGGGGTCAAGTTGGTCATGCCAGGACCACGTCTCGACGGGGCGAGCCTGACCCGGCTCATGACGGACGAGGATGTGACGATGACAGCCGGCGTTCCCAGTGTCTTTCTCGGTTTGCTCAACCACCTCGAGGAAACCAACACGCGCGTTCCTAGCCTGGAACGCGTCGTCATCGGCGGGGCCGCCGCATCGCAGTCCATGATCACGGCCTTCGAGCAAAAACTGGGCGTCGAGGTCCGCCACGCCTGGGGGATGACCGAGATGAGCCCGCTGGGTACGGTATCCGTTCTCAAGCCGGACATGCGCGACGCTCCCGAGGCGGACCGATACGAGGTGCAGGGCAAACAGGGGCGGCCGGTGTTCGGCGTTGAGATGAAGATCGTGGACGACGATGCGAAGCTACTGCCTCACGACGGAAAGGCATTCGGCGACCTCAGCGTACGCGGCCCATGGGTATGCAGCGGATACTACCGGATGGATCACTCACCCGCGCATGACGCCGACGGATGGTTCGCCACCGGCGACGTGGCGACCATAGACGAGTCGTGGTACATGCAAATCACCGACCGCAAGAAAGATCTCATCAAGTCAGGCGGTGAGTGGATCAGCTCGGTAGAGCTGGAAAACCTGGCATCCGGTCATCCTGAAATCGCCCAGGCCGCGGTGATCGCCGTGCCACACGAAAAATGGGATGAGCGGCCGCTCTTGATCGCCGTCCCCAAAGAAAACGCATCACCCACCAAGGAAACGATACAGGAGTATCTTGCCGGCTTGGTGCCGAAATGGTGGGTGCCGGACGACGTAGTGTTCGTGGACAGCCTGCCGTTAGGGGCGACGGGCAAGGTGCTGAAGACGAAGCTGCGTGAACAATACGCCAGTCCCCACTCGGGAACACCACCGAAGGAGTGACGATCCCTCCGAGTTCTGCTGCATGGGAGGACATTCTGAGGACGATGGGCTACTTTTGTACTCGCAACCATCCAAGGGACATTCCAATGAGCAGGTTGGGAAGCGTGTCGACGTGCTGTGCGATGTTGCTGGGCCTCGCCCAGGGCGCCCGCGCCCAGGAATCACACACCACCCTCGAAGACACGGGGCGAGAGCTCCTCATCGAGGTTGGCCCCGTCGATCTTCCGGCTCCGATGGGCATGGATATGGCCGGCCACGAACACGAAGCGGTGTTTCCACCGTTGGGCATCGTCACCGTTCCAGCTGATGGATTCCTCTATGGCTTCGATTACGAAGTACTCGACAGCCAGGGCAATCAGCTCCCAAGCAGTATCGTCCACCACTTCAACGTGATCGATCCCGATCACCGTGAACTCTTTCTACCCATCTCTCGTCGGGTCATGGCGGCGGGGGGCGAGACGGGTGGCCAATCGATGCCCTGGCTGTTGTTCGGCTACCCGGTATCGGCCGGGCAGCGCATGGTCGTGTCGGTGATGCTCCACAACCCCACCGGCGAAGCCCACAGCGGTGTGTCACTCAGAATCCGCCTCAAATACGTGAAGGCCGGGCGGCCATGGCCGTTCTTCCAAGTCTACCCGTACCAGCTCGACGTGGCGTTTCCCGCTGGAGACAAGGGGTTCGACCTTCCGCCCGGCGAGTCTTCGCGATCCTATGAAGCAAGCCCTGCCGTGGCGGGACGGCTCATGGTGATGGGATCGCATCTCCACGAGCTGGCGACGAAGATCGTCTTCGAGGACGTGACCGACGACAAGATCCTGTGGGAGGGGATCCCCACCACCGAAGGCGCTGAGCCGACCGGTATCACCATCGGCCGTATGTACCGCAAGTTCGGCACCAAGATTTTTCCGGATCACCGTTACCGCGTCACCGTCTACTACGACAACCCAACGGGCGCGACGATTCCCGACGGAGGAATGGGCGTGGTTGGGGGCGTCTTCATGCCGGCCATGGGGGAGCAGTGGCCCGCTGCCGACCTCAGCGATCCGCTCTACGTGTTGGATCGCGCGCATTATATGCGGGAGGTGCGTGGGAAGTACGATGAGATTAGAGAGGGCGGCGGCCAGGTCGCGGAGTCCGACCACGAACACAAAGCGGGCCAGGAGCATAGGAACTGACGGTAAGATGGGCAGGCGGGCAGGCGGGCAGTTGGGCAGGCGGGCAGGCGGGCTGACGCCCCTGCATCCTACATCGCAGCTCATAGCTCACAGCTCATAGCTCACAGCTCACAGCTCACAGCTCACAGCTCACAGCTCACAGAGAGGAGAGCCGATACCGCGATGTTCGACATGGCCACGATACAGCGAGGCGCCCGCCTCCGCAGATCGCCGTATTTCAACGCCACCTTGCGACATGGATGTTCGGCGTACACGGTCTACAACCACATGTTTCTTCCAACCCAGTACGACGATCTCGAAAAGGAGTACCGGCGCCTCCTCGGCGATGTGACGGTTTGGGACGTGAGCGTGGAGCGTCAGGTCGAGATCACCGGACCAGACGGACTGGCCTTCGCCAATATGCTGACGCCGCGGGATCTCACCAAGTGTAGCATCGGTCAGGCGAAATACGTCGTGATCACCGCCGAAGACGGTGGTATCGTCAACGATCCCGTCCTACTCCGGCTTGGCGAGAATCACTTCTGGTTCGCTGCGGCCGACAGCGACATGTTGCTCTGGGCGAAGGGAGTTGCCTGCAACGCCGGCATGGACGTCGATATCCGGGAACCGGACGTGTCCCCGATGCAGATCCAAGGTCCTCAGTCGAAGGCCGTCGTGCAGGCCCTGTTCGGAGATCGAGTGTTGAGTTTGGCCTACTACTGCTTTCTCGAGACCGAACTAGACGGCATTCCCGTCGTGGTAACGCGCACCGGCTGGAGTGGCGAAGTCGGATACGAGATCTATCTGCGTGACGGTAGCCGCGGGGAGGACTTGTGGGACCGAGTCATGACCGCCGGCCAGCCTTACAACATCGCTCCTACCGGACCGTCAGATATTCGGAGAATCGAGGCCGGTATTCTCAATTACGGTATCGACATGACGCTGGAGAACAATCCGTTCGAGGTGGGGCTGGACTGGATGGTGGATCTCGATCAAGAATCCGCCTTCATCGGCAAGGACGCCCTAAGGGACATCCAACGGCGAGGCGTCCACAGAAAACTCGTGGGGATCGAGATCGGCGGCGAGGCACTCGATCTCAACACGACCGCCTGGCCCGTGCGTGACGGTGAAAATGAGGTAGGCCACGTTACCTCCGCGGTCTACTCACCACGACTGGAGAAGAACATCGGTTACGCAATGGTCCCAATTGACCTAGCCGCCATCGACACGAAACTCAACGTCGTAACCCCGGATGGTGACGCTCCGGCGAGAGTGGTGCCAAAGCCTTTCATCGATCCCAAGAAGAACGTGCCGAAGGCCTGATGGGCCGACGGGCGGGCGGGCAGGCGGACAGGCGGGCGGGCAGGCGGACAGGCGGGCGGGCGGACGGTCAGACGGTAGGTCGGTAGGACGGTAGTGCTAACCTTACCGTCTGACCGTCGGGTGGGTGCGGAGTGGAGTGGGCCCGTCGGGTTGAGGTGTGAGGCGGCGGGGGCCCGCTGGGTAGGGTGGTGGTGCGGTGGGCGACCCTCGCGTCTTTTCCCGTGACACTACATCTTACTGGTTCATGCACGCCACATTCCGCCCCGTCGCACCTCTCCATTCCCGCTGATGGCCGCCGACAACTCGAAATCGGCCAGGCCGCGCGTGGCGCTCTTCGTCACGTGCATGGTGGACTCGCTGTACCCTGACGTCGGTATTGCCACCGCAGACCTCCTCGAGCAACACGGTGCCGAGGTGATCTTCCCAGAGGGGCAAACCTGTTGCGGCCAACCTGCCTTCAACGCGGGATTCCGAAGAGATGCAAGCAAGGTGGCCCGGCATTTTCTCGATGTTTTCTGGCCTCTAGTCCGTGACGGCGGCATCGACGCCATTGTCGCTCCAAGCGGCAGCTGCGTCGCCATGGTCAAACATTCCTACGACATACTGTTCGCGGACGACGAAGACGATGCCTACCAACACAAAGCCCAAGAGGTGAGTCGCGTAACCTACGAACTCACACAGTATCTGGTAGACGTGCTCCGTGTCGACAGCACCGGCGCGTCCTGTACGGCCAAGCTCGCGTACCATCCGTGCTGTCACTTGTTGCGGGATCTCCGCGTCGACGAGCAGCCACGTAGGCTCCTCTCCCACGTGGAAGGCGCCAGGGTCGTTGACCTGCCGTCGGCGGAGGAGTGCTGCGGATTTGGCGGTTTGTTTGCGGTCAAGAACGCCGGAATCAGCACGGCCATGGGTCGCCGCAAGGCGCATCACCTGTCGGCATGTGGGGCGGAGCTGGTCGCCGTAAACGATGTGAGTTGCATGACGCAGTTGAACGGTGTTCTGCTGCGCGAGGGTCATCGATGTCGCGCGGTGCACATCGCGACAGTGTTACGCAAGAGCGAAGCACCACAAGGCGAGGAACCTCATGCTTGACGTCCACGCGCCGTTTGAGAGTCGCGTCACGCAGGCGCTCGCCGACGATCATCTGAGAACCGCTCTCGACCGAGCGACTACCAGGCTGGCGGAGCGACGCGATCTCGCCGTGGCTGCTGTCGACAACCCAGCCCTCCGCCACGAGGTGCGCGCGATTCGACAGTTTGCCATCACGCACCTCCCCGACATGCTGCAACAACTCGAGACGAACCTGATCGCCAATGGATGCCAGGTCCATTGGGCTCGCAACGCGGCTGAGGCCAACGACATCGTGCGCGACATCGCCCGCCGGCACGGAGTCCGCCGCGTGGTCAAGTCCAAATCGATGCTGACCGAAGAGATCGGTCTCAACGAAGCCCTCGAGACAGACGGCATCGAGGTCGTCGAAACCGACCTTGGTGAGTACATCATCCAACTCGCGCACGAGCCCCCGAGCCACATTCTCGCCCCCGTCATTCACAAACGTGCCGAGGACATAAGCGATCTGTTCCAGCGCGAGTTGGGCATGCCGCCGACCACCGACCCGGGCGTGATGTGCGCTACCGCCCGGCAAGAGCTGCGGCGCAAATTTCTGCAAGCCGATATGGGCATCAGCGGCGGGAATTTTGCCATCGCCGAAACGGGTACCATCTGCATCATCACCAACGAGGGTAACGGCCGGATGGTTACCAGCATGCCTCGGGTCCATGTCGCCGTTGTCGGGATCGAGAAGGTCGTACCTCGGGTCGAGGATGCTTTTCTGCTGTGGCAGGCGACCACGCGCAACGCCACGGGCCAGGCCGTGTCGGTGTACTTCGCCATGTGTAGCGGACCTCGTCGTCCCGATCACGCCGACGGACCGCAGGAGATGCACGTCGTCCTGCTCGACAACGGCCGTTCGCGCATCATCGACCGCGGCTATCCGGATGTCCTGCTCTGCATTCGGTGTGGTGCCTGTGTCGATGTCTGCCCGGTCTATCGAGAGATCGGCGGCCACGCGTACGGTGCTACCGCATACAGTGGTCCGATCGGAGCAGTCCTTACGCCGCTGTTGGCAGACGATCCAACGTCCGTATGCGAACTTCCCTTCGCCAGCTCGCTGTGCGGCGCCTGTGGCGAGGTCTGTCCGGCCGAGATCGATCTCCCACGCATACTCCTCGATCTTCGCAGCGACATGGTGAATGCCGGAACGTCCTCGGTTCTGGAACGAGTCGCGTTCACGAGTTACGCCACAGGGATGCAGAAACCATGGCGCTACCGGGCTCTGGTGGTCGTGGCGCGCTGGGCTACCAAGTTGCTGCCGCGTAACGGGAGCGGCGGGCTGACAAAGCTCTTGCCTCCACTGAACGCGTGGATGCGAACCCGAGTGTTTCCCCGTTTTGCCCGCCGAAGCTTTCGACGTTTGTGGCGAAAGAGATCTTCCGGTCGTGGAATCGAGCCATCCCGATGACAGCTTCACCCGTACCCGCTCGGGACGAGATCTTGGCACGACTCACGGGTTATCTCACCCCGGAGCCACCGCGGTTCCGCGGGGAAGCCGAGCCCTTACCGACGGTCCCCATGACCGTAACGGGCGCTCCATCCGGCGACGCCACACTCGCAGCGATGTTCGGGTCGAGACTCGAGGACGTCCAGGGAACCTATGAGATTGTCGATCGTCCGGGCGACGCGGCCGAGCAGGTCGCGCAGCGTATAAGGCTGTGGTGCCCCCCCTTGTTCGACGATCAACCCGGCGCGCCCACGCAAGTGCTGGCGTGGGCTCCGGACGAGATCGGTGTACCGAATCTAGAGAACCGACTCAGGGAGTCGAATATCGAACTGCTGGTGCCCGGCGATCTGCACGAAGCCCAAGTACGCCACAAAGCGGCAGGCCTGTCCGTGGGGATCACCGGCGTCGACGCCGCCTTCGCCAGTACCGGCTCTGTCGTGCTGGCATCGGGCAAGGGTAAGAGTCGCTCTGCCAGCCTGCTTCCATTACATCATCTGATGATCGTCCCGGCAAGCCGTATTTACCCGACGTTCGAAGACTGGCTGCGCACGCTCCGGCAAGCGGGGGAACTGGAGAACTTCCTACGACACAACGCACAGGTTGCATTCGTGACCGGCCCGAGCAAATCAGCAGACATCGAGTTGAATCTCACACTCGGCGTACACGGGCCGAAAGTGGTCCACGCAATTGTTGTCGACGACGGAACACCAACCGGTAGCTGAAAGCCAAAACCGTCAAGCTAGTGACTCTGCGGGTCAGCGGGTGTCCTTGGGCTCCAGAAGCGCGTCGTAGTGTTGCGATCGCTCATCGAACCGCGAGAGGACGGCGCGGGCCTGGGCGGGCACATGTGCCACCTCGTAGTCGTCTCCCATGAAAGCCTTCACGGAGTCGAGCGAGTCGAACCACATGATCGTGATGAATTCCACCTCATCCCCCACTGTCCGTCGTAGCAGGTGCGCGCCGCGATATCCGGCAATTCGTCTTGCCGCGATGTCCGGGAGAACTTGCGCGCTGACAATCCGTTCGTAAGCGTCGGCATTGTCGGGGGTGGTCCAGCCATGCCAGATCCGGCTGATCAATTAGATCCTCCTTGCTGCGTTTGGAGTGTCATGGGCGAGTCACGCCAGACGCCCAGCCATCAGGCTTCTCATCTCGGCGAGTTTTGGAGATGGAATGGCCACGGACGAAAAACAGGTGTCAGGTGTCAGGTTTCCGTTTCTAACGCGCCGGAATCGAAACGCTGCACCCTGACACCTGACACCTGATACCTGATCCTCCCTTCAACGTCCCGATCCGCCTGCCGCCACATCGCCTTCTGTGCTGCGCCCGTTAACCAATGCATTGAACAAGAGCTTGAATGTTCCATGCGTCTGCGCCCGGTGCTGTGCCCGGAATCCGATCAAGACGACCTCGCCTTTGCCGTGCCCCACCGACACCATCGCCGCCTTCTCGGCGATGACATCCTCACCGAGCAGCCATCCGCTCTGGAGAACGTCTCGCTCTACAAAGGTCACAATCCGGCGCACGCGGTGGTTCCGGTCGCTGGGGTTCACCGTGTAGACCTGATTCCCCTGCAGGAACATGGCTAGCGCATGCTCCGGCATGCCGTACGCCAGGGGGTCGGTGTTGTCGACGTGGACCCGAAGCGTCGAGCCCGGCGACCAAAACTCCTTAGACGGCACATCAGCCACGATGTTTCGGATTGGTAGGCCGAATTTCTCGATGGGAAGCGCGGCCGCCCCCGCGAAGGTCACGAGCGTGCCACCGTTCTCGACGAACGACTCGAGCGCGTCCACGCCTTCCTGACCGAAGCCACTGCGGTACTCGGGTGGGTACGCGTCACGCCCACCTCCACCGAAGCCGCCCCTCCCGCCACCACCGCCACCGCCGGGAGGTGGCTCGCCTGTCATGCGGGAAACATTGTCGTCCGGCAGGATGATCACATCGTATTTCTCGTGGAGTTCATCATCCCGAATGGCGTCGTCCATGAGTGAGGTGTACTCGAAGCCGAAGTGCTCGAGGAGCCACCGCGTCCAACCCTCGTCCATGTTGCCGCCGAGATACCGCTGATACATGCCGATCCGCGGACGCGACAGCGCACGGCTCACCGAGGTCGCGTCCGTATTGAGCGCACTGAAGTCGACTCCCGTCGCGTCGGCTACTCGCGAAATGAGGCCGGCCGAAGCGGATGCTTCCACGATGAAGTCGCCGGGTCGAACACCTGAGGATTCTCGATCGACCCTGCGTACCGAGACGCCCTCTTCCCAGAGCATGTTGACGGCCCTGAAGCTGTCATTGAGGCGACCGTCCAGCACGTAGCCGAATTGTCCGCTTTCGACGCTGCCGGTGGGGTCGAGCGTGTCCGCAACGCGGGTGAGATTGGCGGAAACCATCGTACCCACGGGATCCACCCGTACTCCCATGTACTCGGCGATGTTGTCGGTCGACATGTCATATGGCCGAATCGGGTTTCCATCCCGATCCCGCGTGTATGTGTTGTCGGGATAGAACGTCCGGCCGAGGAGCCAGCGAATCACACCCCGCTTGGGTTGAGCCATCGGCACCACGAATGCGCCGGGACCGTAGACCCGCCCTTCATGAGTGAACCCCCGTGACGCCAGGCGCACGTCGATGCCCTGCCCCAGCAGCTTGTTGACCATCTTCTGGGCCGTGAGGGGGTCGTGTTGTTCGGCGGGCACGATAAACGCCACGGTTTCCCCGTTCGCACCGCGCTCCGTCTGCCGTTTCGCCTTGAGGTAGGCGTTGCGGAGGACGGTGGTCCGGTTGCGAGCGGCGATGTCCAGCGCCGCGAAGGTCGCGATCTTTTGGTTGATCACCATGTCCCGAACCCTCCACCACCCACCCGTCCACGGGTTGGGGAAGGTCGTCTGCTCCTCGTACTCGGGAAGCTGGCGGGACCCACGGAGCTGATCGGGGTGGACATACAGTGGTGTTGCCAGCCGCGCGCTCGCCGACTCTGTGAGCATGCCCGCGATATTGTGGAACGGCGTGATCCAGTGAAAGCCGAAGTGCCCCCATCCCGAGTAGACCGCGGCGTTGACCACGCCCTGCCGTCCGGCCTCCTCGGCCTTATAAGCAATGTGTGCTCCGTACCACGCCATCTCCCGCCATACCAGTGGGTCGGCGTCGGGGCGAATCGGCTCGGCGTACGGCGGCACGTAGATTCTCGCACCGTAGGCGCCCATCTGGTGGTGATCGATATAGGCCTGCGGAACCCATTCGCGGAACAAGATCTCCGCCCCGTAGTATGACTCGATCGTGTTCTGCATGAACGCGTCGCGATTGTTGTCGTGGCCGATGTAGTGGTGGTACAGCTCCGGTGGTCCCACCCCCTCGTACTCCGTCCCGACCCAGCGGTTGTACCAGTCCGTCACGATGATGTTGCCATCGGGATTGAAAGCCGGAATCATGATTGCGATCGTGTTGTCGAGGATTCGCAGCATCTCCTCGTCATTCCGGGTGACCATCTCGTACGCGATTTCCGCGGCCGATTGGCTGGCAGCGACCTCCGTCGAATGCAGTGCGTACGACTGAACCACAACCGCTTTACCATTGGCAATCGCCCGCTCCACCTGCGCTTCCGACGCGCCGCGCGGATCGGTGAGCGTGGCGTTCATCCGTTTGTATTCGTCGAGCCTGGCGAGATTCTCCGGCGACGATATGTAGAGCACGAGAAACGGGTTGCCGAGTGTGCTCGGTCCCATGTTCACGACTTCCATTCGCGGGCTGGCCGCGCCGAGCGTGTTGTAGTATTCGACCAGCCGGTCCCAGCGGGCGAGCTTGCGGTCGGCGCCCATCTGGAAGCCGAAGAACTGCTCCGGAGACGGGATCTGCTGGCCGAACACGGCGCCCGGCAACACTACCGTCGTGACAAGCAAGACGAGGGCGAGACGGGTCGGGAGACGATGCGGTTTCATTGTTACACTCCTGGACTGCGGACTCAAGCCTTCGGAACCCAGCGAATCGCGAGCATATCGCCGCCGAACCCCGCTGTCAACGGCAAACCTTAATAAGGAAAGCCGACACACCAACACTCGGTGGCCGCACCGGTGCGTCGGACACGATCGTCACGCGGTGCCGGTAAAGCTGCACGCCAGACGCAAACGATTCGATGATCTCGAAGCGGGACGGCCGGATTCGACCGGAATGCCACGCTTGCCGCATAGTTCTGGCACTGAACGCGCCAATTTGGTTAACCGATCCATTAGCTCGGCCCCATCTTTCCAGAGCGAGATGTCGCGCTCAATTGTCTTTGATCAGCGGTCCGCCCCAGGAGGCGAGGTTCCCGGTGAGCGGAAGGGGCCGACGCTGCTCATGCGGCTGCGGCAAGCCATTCGCCAACGGCATTACAGCCGGCGCACAGAGGAGACGTATGTGGGGTGGGTCAAGCGGTTCGTCGCCTTTCACGGCCGGAGGCATCCGGCGGAGCTAGGGGCCGCCGAAGTAAGCAGTTTCCTGTCGCACCTGGCTTCGGACCGCCATGTCAGCGCCTCGACCCAGAACCAGGCGCTGAGTGCCTTGCTGTTTCTGTACCGTGCCGTATTGGCCAGAGATCTTGGCGAGCTGCCGAGGCTGGTATATGCAAAGCGGTCCAGGCGCCTGCCTGTCGTTTTGACGCGTGATGAAGTGCGGGCAGTACTCGGCCGTCTTGACGGGCCCAAATGGCTCGTAGCCGCACTGCTGTACGGAAGTGGGCTTCGGCTGCTGGAAGGTCTGCGGCTCCGAGTCAAGGATGTGGACTTTGCCAGCAAACAGCTCGTCGTTCGAAGCGGCAAGGGTGACCGAGACCGGGTGACGATGCTACCCGAGAGCGTCGCCCCTGCTCTTGGGAAGCATCTTCGGAAGGTCAAGGTGCAGCACGACCGAGACCGTGCCGACGGGGCCGGGCGGGTCGAGCTGCCCGATGCCTTGGCGCGGAAAAGTCGGGAGGCGGCAGGTGAGTGGTCATGGCAGTGGGTGTTTCCCGCCACGCGCCATTACGTTGACCCGCGCACTGGCGATCGTCGGCGGCATCATTTGCATGAAACGGTGATCCAGCGGGCGTTTCGCGAGGCCGTGCGGGCGAGCGGGATCGCCAAGCGCGCGAGCTGTCACACATTGCGGCATTCATTCGCAACCCATCTCCTTGCCGCAGGTTATGACATTCGCACGGTGCAGCAGCTGCTAGGGCACCGGGATCTGCGGACTACGATGATCTACACCCACGTATTGAATCGTGGCGGCCCAGCCGTACAGAGTCCGGCAGACACGCTCTGGGCAAGGGCGTGACGCCGACCATCGGCCTGGCGGTGCCGATTGGGGGCGCTCATATTAGGCAGCGGAGCCTTGCTCGATATGATGCCAGGCGATCTCGGGTTGGGCCAATCTCAACAGCTTGCGGTGCAGGGGCTTGAGCTTGGTTGCCCCGGCGCGGCCCGCAGGTGACTAGGGAGCGAGGGGCGCTTGAGATGGGAACTAGACTGGTCAATCCATTTATTAGTTAGACGGCACTGACCGAAAGGATTACATGGAAACGTCAATGTACCCAGCTGCCATCCGTCG
>JADFPO010000169.1 GCA_022562295.1 Gemmatimonadota bacterium | reverse complement strand
ATCGCCCACCTCCCACTCGTTTCCGTCACGATCCCCGAATCTGCGATACCCCATGCCGTGCCTCCGCTGCCTGGATGAGACGAATCAGCTCCACATAAATGATAATGGATGGCGGACGGGCAGTTGGGCGGCTAGCGCTACTAGGCGTCGCGAATCACGACTCACGGCTGACGACTCACCGGCACCCCAAACGGATACAACTCATCGATCGGCGCGAACTCGTAGTCGAGCGCGTCGAGGGCTATCGTCCCAATGTACGGAGCCGGCGCATCGACAACGATGATCGTCTGGGCATATCCGGTCTCGTCGAATCCGCGACGGAAGTGGACGCGCGACTTGACGACGATCACCTGGTAGTCGTCCGGCTGGATCGGCCCGAATGCCAGGCTCTGCGGCTCGGTCACCTGGACGAGCGCCGGTGTGATGATGAGCATGTTGCGATCGCCGTACTCGATGGCCGCGACCGTATCGTGAATGCCCCATGCTCCGAGATACGCGAGCCGTCCCGCGATGCGAACCGGCGAGCCGCTTGCGGGGCCGGCGAATCCGCCGACGTCCATCGAGAACGCATCACCCACGGAGGCGCCGCTCTCGATTAGGGCCTCGATGACGCGCTCGTCGCGCAGCGGCGCATACAGCACGCCTGCGACGTTCTGCTCCACCAACTCGCGCAGGATGTGCGTCGCGTCACCGCTGCGATCGCTGTAATCGCCCACGGCGACGGGCGTCCGCCCGGCCGCCACCGCTCTGAGAACCTGCCGCACCGCTGCGTTGGGCTTGGGAAAGCTTCCGGCCGCAAACTCTTCCCGCACACGCCAGATGAAATCGTTCATGTCATCTGCGATACGATCGGCGAGCGCCTGATCGTCGTTCGTCATGACCATCACCGTCGCCCCGACGTCGGGCACGTCCGACCATGGAAAGCCGTAGAACACGCTCACATACGCGTCATCTTCCCTCGCCTCCCACCGGCGGGCGCGCTCCATGATGTCCATCGACGGCGACTGCCCCGTCCACTGGAGGACAGTGCCCGTGATGATCCCCGGCTTGCGCGTCGCTGTCGTGGGTTCGAACTCACCGCGCATGGTCGCGATGAGCATTCGCGCCGCGCGCTCTCCCTGGATGTAGGCGTCATAGTGGGGATACCGCTTGGTCACGAACGCCATGTCCGCCCAACGCAGAAACTCTTCGTCTTCGTTCCCGTGAAGGTCGAACGTCCCCACGATGGGCACGTCGGGACCCACCACTTCCCGCACGCGGCGTGCGATCTCTGCCTCGGGGCGCGGAATTTCCCGAACGGCCATTGCTCCGTGTAACGCCAGGTAGACCCCGTCCACCGGAAGACTCCGCCGCAGGTCGGTGAGGATGAGATCCA
This sequence comes from Gemmatimonadota bacterium, assembly GCA_022562295.1. Classification (GTDB taxonomy): domain Bacteria; phylum Gemmatimonadota; class Gemmatimonadetes; order Gemmatimonadales; family GWC2-71-9; genus B3T1B10. The sequence goes on along the minus strand of JADFPO010000169.1, from coordinate 5,235 downwards.
TGAAGTGCTCGAACGCGTCCCGGGTGCTCCAACTCGCCGAGGATCCGCCAAACACGCCGGCCGGAGACTCGAGTCCTATCAGTTCGACGCCCCCGTATTCCCGCACTCGGCCGACGAATCCGCGCGTGTAGGCACTCGCTTCGAAAACCTCGTCCCCCGTGTACGGCGGCCGGATCCTGGTCCAGCGTTCGACGTCCGTGTCGCCCCCGGGACAGAATGTGCATGTCTCGTGGCTGAAATGCGCGATGGCCACACGCAGGGTTCGGTCACCGGAACCGCATGCGGCCAGTGCGAACGCCAGGGCGCCTGCAGGAAGGATCGAGCGTAGCAGCGGCGACACAGTCATGTTCTGGAACCTCCGATGGCCGATGGATCATGATCCACCATGCGGCGCGGTCCGTCAAATCGGACCCCACCGCCACTCCACCCCTCAACCCGGCGGGCCCACACCGCACCACCCCCTGCCCGGCGGGCCCCCGCCGCCCCTCACCCAATCCCGGCAGCCGGCCAGTTACTTGCCCGCCTGCCCGCCTGCCCGCCCGCCTACCCGCGCCACACCTAAACACGCGCCCAACCTGCCCTTGACATGATGTAGAGCGAATGTCATAATTAGGTGCGACTAACTAACCTGTTAGTGGTGGCACCAATAAACCATCTTCGGACTGCAAATATTGAATACCATGGAGCGATCCTACCGTTGGGGAGTTTGCATACCGGTTGTGCTGGTAGCCGTGACGGCCTGCGACTTTCTGCTGACCGGGCCGCCCGACGATGGCGACCTGTTCGACGCGCCCATCCCGGGCCTGACCACCGGGGAGCTGGCCGCTTTTGTCAGGGGTGATGAAGGTTTTGGGCGGCGTTTCTCGCCCGCCGAGGGTTTGGGCCCGATCTTCAATCAGGCTGCATGCGCCGACTGCCACAGCGGTGACGGGCGGGGCAGGCCGGAACAGGCACTCACCCGGATCAGCATAGGCAGCGATCTCGCCCTCGCCCTCGGAGGACCCCAGATTCAAGACAAGGCCATCCCTGGCGCGCAGCCCGAAGTGGTCCCCGATGGTGTCGATATCTCCGTACGGCTCCCACCCCCCGTGTTCGGCACCGGTCTCATCGAGGCGATTCCGGTCGCGTCTATCGTCGCCAACGCCGACGAATTCGACGCCGATGGAGATGGCATCTCGGGTCGGCCCAACTGGGTGCTTCCAGCCGACTTCGTCCCGGCCGACGAACCGGGGGGCGGCACCGGACTGCAGCTCGGCCGGTTCAGCCGCAAAGCCCAGGTGAGCAGCCTGCTCGAACAGATTTCGGCGGCCTACCACCAGGATATGGGAATTACGTCGGATTTCCTCCCGGTGGAAAACCGCAATCCCCAGGCGGGTGGAGCCACCGCGGCGGCGGATCCGGCTCCCGATCCCGAGATCGACGCGGCAACGGTGCGGGCCGTGGTGGATTACGTCCGGATGCTCGCCCCACCAGCTCCCGGAGACGACACTCCGCAACGGCTGCGCGGCAGTGAACTCTTCACCCAGATCGGGTGCGAAAGCTGCCACGTTCGCGAGTTCCAGACAGGACCCAGCTCCGTGGCGGCGCTGGCCAACCAACGGGTGGTGCTCTACTCCGACCTGCTGTTGCACGACATGGGCGACGAACTCGCAGACAATCGTCCCGACGGCGACGCGACCGGACGGGAGTGGAAGACGTTGCCGTTGTGGGGATTGCGCGTGGCGCGCGAGTTCCTGAACGGCGATCTGTTCCTCATGCACGACGGTCGCGCCACGACCATTTCTCAGGCGATCGAACTGCACGGGGGCGAGGCGGCAACCGCCCGTAACGCGTTTCTCGCGCTGAGCGCCGACGATCGCGAAGCGCTGCTCGAATTCGTGCGGTCACGGTGACCAATCGTGAATCGTCGCACGTTTGTCGGTGTCGCCGCAGCCGGTTGGCTGAACGCGTGCGCGTCGATGGTTATCACCACCGTCACGCCGGTGGCCGGGCGCGTGCGGTTGCGCATTCGCGACTACGTCACGCTAGACCGACCCGGCGGTTATTTGAAAATCAGACCAGAGGGCTCGAACACTCTGTTGTACGTTCTTGCATTGGAGGGCGGCGGCTACTCCGTCGTCTCTCCCGTCTGCAAACACCTGGGATGCACGGTCGACGTCCAGGGAAGGCGCTTGCTGTGTCCCTGCCATGGCTCGATGTATGGCCGGGACGGCCGGGTGCTGCGCGGTCCTACACAAGCGCCGCTCGACCGCTTCCCGGCGGAAGTCTCCAGCGACGGCGTAATCACCATCGACCTCGAACGCAATCTGTCATGAAGCGACTAGCCACCTACCTGTTCGTTTCCATCGCACTCGGCGCTCCTGCTATTGCGGTGGCGCAGGTGCAAGACACGCTGCCGGCCCGGCCATTCGTACGAGGGGGCGTGTACGATCGGCCGTATCTCACTCGTTTGCTGGGCCGCACCGTCGTTGGTGGCTATTTGGAATTCCACGCCCGTTTGCAGCGGGTGGACGGCGCCAACGAAGACAGTGGATTCGAAGCGAAGCGATGGAACATCTTCACGGCCACGGAGGTGAGCGACTTCGTGCGCGTCAGTGCCGAACTCGAGTTCGAGGAGGGCGGCGAGGAGGTCACGCTGGAGTTCGCGGCCATCGATTTTCGAATCGCCCCCACGTTTACGATTCGCGGCGGCATGCTCCTCTCTCCCATCGGGCGGTTCAACCTGGCGCACGACAGCCCGTTGAACGAGTTCACCGATCGTCCTCTCGTATCCACGGAGATCTTGGGCACGGCGCTCAGCGAACCCGGGATCGGCGTGCTCGGGTTGTTCCCGGTGGGCAGCGGCGGACGAATCACCTATCAGGTGTACGCCGTGAACGGATTTCACGCCGGATTGATCGAGGACTCTCCGGACGGAACCCGTATTCCGCTCGGTCGCGGCAACGTCGAGGACAACAATGCGTCTCCTGCAATCGTCGGCCGCCTCGCCTGGAGCCCGAGCCTCAACTTCGAGCTGGGGATTTCCGCGCATCACGGCGCCTACAATGTCTTCGAGGGAGATGGCCTTCGGGTCGACGAACGTCGAGACTTGACGATTGGTGTCGTAGACTTGGAGGCGGCATTGGCCGGATTTCGGCTCACCGGCGAGGCTGCATTGGCCAACATCGATGTCCCGGCGACGCTGCGCGACATCTTCGCATCGAAACAGCAGGGGCTCTATGTCGAGGTGTTGCGCGATTTCGGACAGGCGTGGGTAGCAACACTCCCTGCCTCGTTCTTTTCAGTCGGGGTCAGACTCGACATCGTAGACATGAATGCGGACCGGCCGGGAGACAACACTCGGCAGGTCACGCTCGGCATCAACTTCCGTCCCACGGAGGACACGGCATTCAAACTGGATTACCTACGCGGCACCGGCCGAGACGTGTTCAACAATCCCGCCGACCATGCGGGGATCCTCTTTTCGATCGCAACGTATTTCTAACCCCCTCGCCCCCTGCCCCCCGGCGGGCCCGCACCACACCACCACCACCGCCCGGCGGGCCCCCGCCGCCCTCCCACCCATCCCGGCGGCCGGTACCGCCCATCTGCCCGCCTGCCCGCCCCAGTCATCGCCTCACCGCAAGCCCAACTCCGAAGAACAAATTTGGCGTGGGGCCATGTACGCCACCCCCGAGGCGCGCGTCGAGTTGGATGTCCGATGACAGGAGAAAAGTGACCCCGGCGTTCGCGAATCCGGCGTCATCGGCTCTCAATCCGGCCGGCGCCAGAATGTAGTATTCCACATAGGCGCCGAGGCGCGGCGTCATCGAAAACCCGGCCGTGAAGCTGCCGGCAAACCGTGCGAACCGCTCGCCGCCTTGCACCAGCCAGCCAATGTTGAGGTTGGACGCAAGCGAGGCACCGGAGCCGAGTTCTCGTGCGAGGGTCAACCGCATCTCGGGCTGCGCCTTGCTCTCACCGACCTTTCCGGTCGGGACGCTCGTAACCAAGCTGAGCGCCGCGTTCACCGCACGCACGGGCAGCTCCACCTTGACCCCGACGGCCGCGTCTTCGAATCCGCTCGTTGCGTTCGGGCCGTCAGTCCACGCAAACGAGTTGAGACCCACGAGTAGCTCCACGTAATCCGCGAGTCCAACTCGAAGCCACACCTCGCCGAACGTGTGCAGGTTCACGCCCACATCATCGGTGAAGGTATAGCCCGCCTCAACCTGCACCTGGCCCCGTGGCAGCGTCGTCACGCTGCCCGTGAAGTTCGGCCGGTCGGTACTGAGCGGCGGCGGCGCGGTGTCTTGTGCCGCGCCCTGGTTGGGCAAAGCGATGAGGAACAGTGCAACCGCGCTTGCGGTCTTCATTGGTGGATAGAGCGCATCAGCTGGCGGTACGACCAGGGAGCACGCAAAGAGCTGGACACAAGCGAACGCGGACGTTCTTCTTTACGCACCACCCACAGGCCCATTACCAGTAGGACGGGTACTACCAAGAGCCAAATCCAGCCGCTGTTGGGGATAATACCAACTCCTAGGTACAAGAGAGTTAGCGACACATAGGAAGGATTGCGCGAGAACCGATAGGGGCCATCTGTAATCAGAACCGAAGCTTTACGAAAGTCGAAGAAAACGAATTCCAGGTCCGATATGCGTCTCTCGGTTCATACTTTTACCATGTTTTCGAGTTCCATCGCGAACCATTCCGCATCGCCACGCAAGTCGCGTTTGAACCGCAGCCGCACGCGGCCATGCTTCACCGTCGGCAGGCCGTCCATCGTTTTCATGTCCCTGCCCTGGATCGCGATCTCAGCGCTGAACCATCCTCGCTTGAAGCGCACGTACGATATCGTATCGAACGGAAGGCCAACTTCCTTGACCTCCGACTTTACGATGCCAAAGAAGGCACCCTTCGTTTGGAACTCGATGACAACGCGGTCGCTCTCGAGCCGAATGAGACCCTCACCCACCGTGGCAAATGCTTCGGGATCGTAGAATTTGAACGGCAGCGCCGGCAAAACCTCTGTCCCAACCATTTCGCCGCCGTCATCATCGATCACTTCCACATCCGCCGTCGGGACGTTGACGATCGCGGGCACCTGCGACGCCGGATCGAACTCCTCGTCCCGGACTGCGATGAGCAGCGTGTACTCCAGGCCGGCGGCGTACTCGTTGCCGATCGCGATCTCCGCTCCCACGGCGGCACCGCCGAGCTTCTGTTCGATGATCTCGCTCAAGCGCAGGAGGT
>JADFPO010000050.1:7850-23050 GCA_022562295.1 Gemmatimonadota bacterium | reverse complement strand
CCTGACACCTGATCAATTTCTCCCCGCGTCTGACAACATCTCCCGCGCGGCGTTGTAGCCCGGCGCCCCAGTAACGCCTCCACCCGGGTGTGAGCCCGCTCCACACAGGTATAGGTGTCGGATCGGCGTGCGATAGCGCGCCCAGCCGGGGACAGGCCGCATGAAGAACAGCTGATCCATGGTCAGCTCGCCGTGATAGATGTTCCCTTCGGTAAGGCCGAATTGCTCCTCCAGGTCGAGCGGTGTCAACACGTGACGGTGCAGCACCGCTGACTCGAGATTCGGAGCATACTCTGCAAGGGTCTTCACCACCGCATCACCCAGGGCTTCCCGCCTCCCGTTGTCCCACGTTCCATCCTTCAGGTGGTAAGGAGCGTACTGTACCAGGACCGACATGATGTGCCTTCCGGGCGGCGCGAGGCTCGGGTCTGCGATCGTTGGAATGACGGCCTCGAGGTACGGCTTGTGTGAAACACGGCCGTATTTGGCGTCATCGTAAGCCCGCTCCAAATAGTTAACGCTGGGGCTGATCGAGATAACGCCGCTCAGGTGGGGATGGAGGGGGGGGCCGCTTCCCCGAAGGCAGGTGAAGTCGGGTAGCTCGCCCAGCACTAGATGCACCTTGGCGCACGCCCCCTTGAACTTGATGTTGCGGATCTTCTGGGAAAATTCCGGGCTGAGTTCCTGGGCGTGAACCAGCCGAGTAAAGGTTGTCCGGGGGTCGGCGTTGGAAACGATCCACTTGGCCTTGACCTCTTCGCCGCCATCGAGCACCACACCCGTCGCCTCGCCATTCTCGACGATTACATGATCGACAGCGGCGTTCGTTCGTATCTCTGTGCCGTGCTCCCTTGCAGCCGCGGCAAGTGCAGCTGTCAGTATTCCCACTCCGCCGCGCACGAGTATCGTTGGTCTCACGACGCCGCCTGCTCCCACGTGGTGGTGGAGAAAAGTGTACGCGGTGCCGGGAGCCATCGGTCCTTGGAACATGCCGGTAATGCCGCACGCGCCGAGTGTGCCTTTCAACACGTCGCTCTCGAACCATTCGTCCAAGAAGTCCTTCACGGGCATCGGCAGGATCCGCAGTACTTCCACCATGTCCTTCTTCCCCAACCGCCTCAACTTGCCGCCCAGGCGAAGCATCGCCCACAGATCTCTGACACCACCCGTAACGACGTTGGGCGGCGTACTGCGATACGCGGCTTCCAGTACGCCAGTTGCTTGCGACACGAGCCGCACGAACGGGATCCACCTGTCGGCGTCAGCTTTCGAGAACGCGCCAACAGATTCCATGCAGCGTGCGGGATCACGCCACAGTGTGAGATGACGACCGTCTTGCAATGGAGTGAATACGGTGGGATCGGCCGTGAGCAGTTCAACACCGTGACGGGCCAGACTCAATTCGCTTAGGAGTGCGGGATGCAGCGGGCCGACCCGATGCGCGCCCGTGTCGATTCTGTAGTCGGGAAACACCGTTTCGGTTACCACGGCTCCCCCTACCACGTCCCGTCGTTCGAGCACCAAAGTCCTGAGACCGGCCTTCGCCAGGCATGCCGCGGTGACCAACCCGTTGTGACCGGCGCCGATGACTATAGCGTCATACGGGCTCGTCATTACTTCCAGTCCTTCAAAACTCTCAGGGCGGCTAGCCGGCCCGAGGTGCCTGATATGCCACCACCCGGATGAGTTCCAGATCCGCACTGGTAAAAGTTATCGAGCGGAGTACGGTAGTCCGCCCAGGAGGGCGCCGGTCGCAGAAAGAACAGTTGGTGCAGCGACAGTTCGCCGTGGAAGATGTTTCCTTGAGTGAGACCGATGTCTCGCTCCAGGTCCCACGGGGTGATCACCTGCCGGTGCAAGATGGCTCCGGGCAGATTCGGTGCATATTGCGCCAGCGTGTCGATCACCGCATCACCGAAGGCTTCTCGCCGAGTCTCGTTCCAGCCACCCTCGAGATCGGACGGTGCATACTGAACGAAGATCGACATGACGTGCTTGCCTGGAGGCGCCATGCCAGGGTCGATCATGGAAGGGATGATGATGTCCATGTAGGGACGGCGGGAAAAGTTGCCGTACTTGGCGTCGTCGTACGCACGCTCGAGGTAGTCAACGCTGGGGCTGATCGAGATCGCGCCTCTGAGATGCGGCCCGTCGCGCGGCAGGCACGTGAACTTCGGCAACTCGCTGAGGGAGAGGTTCACCTTGCCCGATGATCCTCGGATCTTGAAGCGTCGGATCGAGTCGACGAAATCGTCAGGCAGGTGTTCGGACTCGATCAATTTGAGGAAGGTACGCTTGGGGTCCAATCCCGACACGACGACTCGGGCTGTGATCTCGTCGCCATTTTCCAACGCGACTCCGGTCGCGCGACCGTGCCTTACCAACACCCGTGCTACGCTCGCCTCGGTGCGGATGTCGGCTCCGAAGCGGCGAGCCGCTCCCGCGATAGACTCGCTGATCGCACCCGTGCCGCCTTTCGCGAACCCCCACGCCCGGAACGACCCATCGATCTCACCCAGATAGTGGTGTAGCAGGACATACGCTGTGCCCGGTGAACGCGGCCCGAGAAACGTCCCGATGATTCCGCTGGCCGACATCGTGGCCTTCAACGCTTGCGTTTCGAACCACTCGTCCAGGAAGTCCGCCGCACTCATTGTCATAAGCTTGACCAGTGCGTAAAACTGCGTCGCACCGAGACTGCGGAAGTGCTTGCCCAACTTGAGCAGGCTCAAGAGGTCTCTTGGGCTGAGTGACGTCGGATCGGGGGGAACCATCGCAACGATCGGCTTCACGGCGAAGGCCAGGTGATACATCAGCTTGCCGTAGTCGTCGTATGCCTCGGCGTCTTTGGCGGAGTGGCGGTACAGTTCACGCCGTGTCTGGTCGTGGTCGGCCCACCGGCCGAGGTAGTCGCCGTTGGGAAGCGGCGTGACCGTGCTCTCCAGGGGGAGTATCTCCAACCCGTGGCTCGGCAGATCCAGCTCGCGGATTATCTCCGGTCGCAACAAGCTCACCACGTAGGAGTAAACCGAGTATTTGAACCCCGGGTAGATCTCTTCGGTAACGGCGGCACCGCCCACCAGATGACGCCGCTCCAACACCAGCACACTCTTACCTGCACGGGCAAGGTACGCTGCGTTGACGAGCCCGTTGTGGCCTCCACCTATGACGATTGCGTCGTAGTGCGCCGAGTAGCTCAAGACCGTTTTCTTTCCGGGTTGAAAAATGGTGTGCTGGTGACGGTGGCGACAGCACGTTTTCTGCGATGCTCCACTGTGACCTCCATCTCGACTTTGGTGCCAGTGCGCGCATGGGTGGAATGGAGATGGGCTAGCGCGATGTATTTCTTGAGAATCGGCGACCAGCAACCACTGGTAGCGTACCCGACTTGGTGCCGGCCGCCGTACACGGGCACACTGGTTCTCCAGGCGATCGTGGGAAGCTGGGGGGGCAGGCCGACATCGGCGTAAAGCGTTTCCAACGATTCCCACTCGATCTCCAGACCCCGAAGCTGCCAGTCCGAACCGTTGCGCTGTTCCTTTAATAAGGCGGTGGATCCCACAAAGCTTCCTTTGTCCAACTTCACGGTCCATCCGAGGCCGAGCTCGAACGGAGAGGACTTGCGATCCTCGATGAGTGCCCTGTGCGCCGGAACGTAATCCACATCTATCAGGATCAAGCCCGCCTCGATCCGTGCAACATCCAGCGCCAGCATTCCGGCGGGCGTTATACCGTACGGCCCACCGGCTTCAATCAGTGCGTCCCACAGAGGCTCAGCGTTCTCGCTATCTACCCAGATCTCGTAACCGAGATCTCCCGTGTAACCGGTGCGCGAGATCGTTACTGGGATTCTCTTCACCTCAGCCGCCATACTGCGGAAGAACCGAAGCCCGCCCACGTCGGCGTCGGTAACGCAGCGCAGGATTTCCCGGGAGGTGGGCCCTTGCAGTGCCAACGCAGCGGTCGACTCGGATACATCGCCGACCGTTACCCGAAAGCCGAGTGCGTTGTTGTGAAGCCAGAGAAGGTTTGGCTCGGCGGAAGTGAGTCGGAACTTTTCTTCGCCCAAGCGCGCCAGCGTGCCGTCGTCGATCACCTTCCCTTCCTCGTCACACCACGGGGTGTAGAGAACCTGGCCTTGGGCGCAGCCGGACACGTCTCTCGTCACCACACGGTTTAGGAACCGCGCCGCGTCGGGGCCCTCGATCATGTACTTGTGGAGTGGGGAGACGTCGATCAGCGCCGCCGAGCTTCGGATGGCGAAGTACTCCCGGTCGTGTGTGAGTTCGTACGAGCCGGCTACGACATGTCCCGACCAGCGCCGCCAGTTCTGGGACTGGCAAAGAGCGCTCGTCCTAGAATGGAATGGGGTTCCTTTCAGCATCGCATCGCTGTTGACTGCCTCCACCTCTACAAACCGGCGACCGACCGGAACGTCGTCCCCGGGCTTCCGCCCGGAGTTGGCTCACAGCTCGTAGCTCGTAGCTCATAGCTCATAGCTCGTAGCTCAGCCACAATAGTCCATCGCCGCCTCCGCCAGTATGCCCGCGAGTTGCACGACCGACTCGAGATCGACCCACTCTTCCGGGGCGTGCGCCCCGGCGCCCACCGGACCGATGACAACCGTTTCCACCCCGGCAGCGGCCAGCAGCGCCGCGTCCATCCACGGAGTATCCCCGACCCGAACCGGCGCTCGATCGAGCACGGTCCAAACGGCCTTTTCCACCGACCCGACGATGGCGGCTCCGGGGTCGACCTCGAACGGATCGCGTGAAAAGAACGTCTCGACAGTGGCTGTGAACTCATCGTCTTCGTCGTGAAGCCGGTCGAGAATGTTCCGTACCTCGCGTTCGACTTGTTCGGGGGTTTCGCCCGGAATCGTTCGACGCTCTATCTGGAGCTCGCTGGTCGCGGCGTACGTGCTGAGCCCGCTGCCTCCTTTGAGCAACGCGGCGTGCAACGACGGCGGCCCAACCAAAGGATGCCGTGACCCGCTCCGCAGATCCCGTTCGAGGCGGTCCAACTCGCGGAGCACTCGACCCATGTGCATGTTAGCGTCAACGCCCTCCTCGAACCGGCTGCCATGAGCCGCGCGCCCCCGGGTCGTCACCCTCATCCACGTATATCCCTTGTGCGCCAGGCAGACCTGCAGTTGAGTCGGCTCGGTGACGATGGCGCCGTCCACCTTGCACCGGTCGATCACGCTGGCGGTGCCCAGACTCGAGTACTCCTCATCGGCGACAGCGGCCAGCACGAGATTGCCCGCGAGTTCGACGCCGCCGTCGATCAGGGCCTTCATGGCGCCGATACAGGAGGCCAGAGATCCCTTCATGTCGTAGGATCCGCGTCCGAGCACCCGACCGTCGCGGACGGCTCCGGAGAAGGGGTCGGCCATTCCCGCTACCCCCACCGTATCGACGTGGGCGTTGAGCATGAGGGATCGCCCCCGCCCTCGCCCCCCACTCCCACCACGGCCCTGCAACGTTGCGAGGACGCTGATACGGCTCGCCTCCGGCTCGACCATCTCCACAGCGAGGCCGAGCGTTCGCAAGATGTCGCCGATCAGGCGTGCGATCTCGCCTTCCCCACCACCCGCCGGATCGAGCGTGGGATTGACCGAGTCGATCTGGACGAGGCGAACTAGCGTGTCGCGAATGAAATCGGAATCGACAGGTATGGACATTCGGTATGGGCGTCGTCGAGGGTGAACTCCTGATGCTCCCGGCGCACGGTGGAGGGGAACACAGACATGGTCAATCTAGGTGGAACGGAGGGTGATTGCTGTAGTATCTTACATCGTCTCCTACAGGCAACCTACCATCCACCATACCCACTGCAACATTCCGATGGCCCGATTTCTAGTATTCGTCGCCTGTGCCGTGCTGTGCTTGCCCGTCGGCGTAGGCGCCCAAACGGAAGATTCCAAGCGCCCCATTCCCTATCCATTGGAGCCGACCGCGGACTTCCGTCGCGCTGTCGTCAACGGGTCCCGGACCATGACCGGCGAACCAGGTACTGGCTACTGGCAGCAATGGACGGACTACCAACTCGAGGCGAAGCTGTTCCCGGACGAGAAACGCATCGAGGCTTCGGCGCGCATCACTCACCACAACCGCTCCCCGATTCCCCTTCCCGTGCTAGCTCTTCAGCTCCATCAGAACGTCCACACCGAGGGCGCGATCCGGAATCGCGTGGTCGAGGTGACCGGTGGCATCACGCTGTCTCGGGTCGCGGTGGGAGGCGTGCAACTCGAAGAGCGACCTCTCGAATCGGGACCGGCGTACGCCGTGGACGGCACCACATTGGTGATCCGAACACCCCAACCAGTATTTCCCGGAACCTCGGCCACGATCGAGATCGACTGGTCGTTCACCGTCCCACAGGCCGGTATGGGCCGAATGGGTTGGAGCCGCGACAACCTCTTCTTCATCGCGTACTGGTATCCGCAGGTGGCGGTGCTGGACGACGTCGTCGGGTGGCAGATCGATCCATATCTCGGCAACTCAGAATTCTATGCCGGATACGGCAGTTACACCCTCAGTGTCGACGTACCGGCCGGATGGGTCGTCATGGGGTCGGGGACGTTGATCAATCGCGAGGAGGTGCTGCCGGCTCACGTGCTGCAGCGCCTGGCGACGGCCGAACGAAGCGACCGGAGGGTTCAGGTCATCACAGAGGACGACCTGCGCTCGGAACGGGCCACGCTACCAGGCCAAGACGATAGACTCACCTGGCGGTTTCAGGCCGATACGCTACGGGATGTCGCCTTCAGCGCAACACGCGAGTCGTTGTGGGACGCGATGCGCACACCGGTAGGAGACCGTGACGGAGACGGCGAAACCGACTACACCCGTGTCGACGCCCTGTACCGCAGCACGGCACCCCGGTGGGCGGAAGTCGCCCGATACGCGCAGCATTCGATCGACTTCTTGTCCCGGTTCACGGGATTCCCGTATCCGTGGACGCACATGACCGCGGTGGAGGGCGCGGGCATCATCGGCGGAGGTATGGAATTTCCGATGATGACGCTGATAGGGGATTACAACCGGGCAGACGACAGCGCCCTGTACTACGTAACCGCTCACGAGCTGGCCCACATGTGGGTGCCGATGATTGTCGGGATCGACGAGCGACGACACGCGTGGATGGATGAGGGCACCACCACCTTCAATGAGAACCAGGCGCGCATGGAGTTCTTTCCCGGAGTCAACCACAACGAGTCGGATCGGGAGCAGTACCTGCAGGCCGCCCGGGCGGGAATCGAGGGTGAGATGATGCGGTGGACCGACTTCCACTACAGCGACCCCGCCCGCGGCATCGCGTCGTATTCAAAGCCGGCAACGGTGCTGGTGGCGTTACGAGCAGTTATGGGAGAAGAAGCGTTCATGCGCGGTTACCGCAAATACATTGCCGATTGGGCGTTCAAGCACCCCAAGCCCACCGACTTCTTCAATGCCATGAGCGCTGCCGCTGACAGGAATCTGGACTGGTTCTGGCGCACCTGGTACCATGAGACCTGGACGCTCGACCAGGCAGTAACGGGCGTGACCTCCAACGACCACGGCGCAACGATCGTCATAGACGATTTAGGGTTGGCCCCCATGCCCGTGCGGCTTACGATTACGCTGGAAAACGGCGAGCAGATTCAAGAGGAAATCGGCGTGGAGGTGTGGCTCGCGGGCGAGCGAACCGCCGAACTCGTGGTTCCGACCTCTTCGCCCGTCGTTCGGGTCGAAATCGACGCCGATGGCGTGTTTCCAGATGCCGATAGAAGTAATAATGTATGGACGCGGTAATTGGGACCGGTTCGCGATGCACTCACACTAACAACCGACACGGTGGAGCCGATATCTCATGATCACTCTCCAAATCGTCGAGCAACCTGAATGCGAGCTGTACAAGGAATTGCGCCGTGCCATGCGCTCCAAGGACCTCAGGACCTTCTCCATGCAGAACCGGGGTCGGAGAATCAAGCACATGGCGTATCCGGGCTGGATCAGCTGGTCGCATGATGCCAACGTCATCACGTGCGTCGTAAAGAACCCCGCCAACCCGAAGGTCGAATGGCAATTGATGCACGCTTTCCTCGGCCGCCTGGCCGATCGCTACCCAGAGTACATCCACAGCATCAACATCCAGTTTCCCGACGCTGAGTGGGAGGAATAGAGCATCGGTGCCGATTGAAGTCGTAGCGTTCGACGCCGACGACACGCTGTGGCACAATGAACCCCTGTTTGTCGATACGAAGGCCAAGTTTCAGGAACTGCTCTCCGCGTACCACTCCGCCGAGTGGATCGAAGAGCGCCTCTACGAAACGGAGGTGCGGAATCTCGAGCACTTCGGGTACGGCATCAAGAGCTTCACGCTGTCGATGATCGAGACGGCGGTTGAGCTGACCGAAGGACGTATTCGAGGGTCCGACGTTCAGCGCATCGTCGATTTCGCCAAGAGCATGGTCGACCAACCCGTCCAACTGCTCGACTTCGTGGAGGAGACGGTGAAAACTCTGGCCGCCACGTTCCCACTCGTGTTGGTGACGAAAGGGGATCTGTTCGATCAGGAGTCGAAGATCGCCCGGTCCGGACTCGGGGATTTGTTCCGGTCAGTCGAGGTGGTGACGAACAAGGACCGTTCCACGTACGAAGCCATAACGAACAAGCTCGACGTTGCGCCGGACGGGTTCCTCATGGTGGGGGACTCCCTCAAGTCCGACATCCTACCTGTGCTGGACATGGGCGGATACGCGATCCACGTGCCGTACGACACCACCTGGAGGCACGAAGAAGTTCCCGCGGACGTACTCGACGGATACGAGTTCCAGGAGGCGGCCAGCATCAGGGAGGTACCGCGGATTGTCGGCGAGTTGTCACGGTAACGAGGTGTCGGGTTTCAGGTGTCAGGTGTCGGGTGGCAGGTGTCGGGTCGATCCGACTGGCGGTCGGGTCCCAAACTCCGAACTCTAACTCCAAGAGCCGGGATCTCGTTACGGCTAGTCTGACACCAACTCGTCCCGCTCACCTCTCACATACCGCGATATGTCCACCACGTCGAACACCAGGGACGCGGCGTTGAGCAGCATGACCAATCGCATCCAGGCGCCGAACGGTTCCACTGCCGGATAAGCACCCATGCGCGCCCAGAGGTAAACCAGCAGCGGTACCCACAGCACGTGCGCGGCGCCCATCAGCCGCGTAAATCCCGCGAACTCGGTGAGTATCATCAGCATCGCGGCCGAAATGAGAAACACTACCAGGACCACCAACGCCTCGCGGTGACCCAAGAAGAACAACGGCATGAGCCCATTGAAGCCCGCGAGCACTCCCACCCATAGGACGACCGGCGTGGGAAGCTTGAGAAGTTTCTTGTGAAACTTGACGATCATCTGGAGGCCCATGCTGCCCGTCATGTTCGCCAACGCTCCGGTATCTCGATGACGGCGAGTTCGTGGCTTCCCTCGGACGACACCCACAGCGTCCCGCCGGAGGGATGGACCGCCATCACGATCGGTTGCTCCCCGATGGGAATACGGGCCACCACTTCTCGCTCGGGGAGGGCGATGACCGAGATGTCGTGACTCGCGGTATTGTTGACGAATGCCAGGCGGCCGTCGGGCGTGACGACGACGGAGAACGGAGATTCCCCAATACCGTCCGTCAGCGAATCGACGACTCTGAGTGCCGCAATATTGATGAATAGAACTTTGTTCTCGGCCCTGATCGCCACCGCGTACACCGAATCGCCCGGCAGCACGACCCCTCCGCTGGGGTGTTCTCCCACCGCCACGGTTCCGAGAATCTGTCCCACGCCCCCGGCTCCCGCCTCCGCCCCCTGCCCCACCAGATCGATGACGGTCACGGTACCGTCGTCGTAATTGGGCACGAACGCCGTGCCCCCATCCGAAGTTGCAGCGGGCGGAAAGGGCCGGTCACCCGTCGGGTAAGACCGTTCGAGGGAGAAGTCGTCGAGATTCAACACCCACATCCGATCCACTTGCTCGACCGATACCAGGTATCGGTTGCCGGATATCGGTCCGACGAGGAGCGACGGCGCACCACCCGTCTCCAAGCCTTCGCTCGGCTCGGCGCCGGAAAAGCTGATCCGCACAATCTCGTCGGCGCCAAAACGAGCCACGGCCAATCCGCCCTCGCGCGGCAGTACCGCGACGCCGAGGGGGGAGTCCGGCACCGGAAAATGCTTGGTCACGGTCAACGCCGTAGCATCGATCTCTACGACCTGGTCGGAGCCCGCAGCGGCAACGTATGCCGTGCGGCCATCATCGGTGAACGCGATCTGGTGGGGATTGAGCCCGACATCGAGCGTCGCCAGCACCGTAAACTCGGTCTCTGCACTACAAGCGCAACACACGAGCAGCGCCGCCGCCCTCCGAGTGCGGCGGCCAGGCCCTCCACCTTCTGTCCTCCCATCAATCCGATTCATGGAACTCCTTGCAAGTCAGAAAGGAACGTGATGCCTAAGCCTGAAGTTCCCCATCCGTGGTGACCCTTGCCGGTCTGGTCGGAATCACGATCATCTGCAGTCCTGCCTCACGAATCCGGCGATTGATGTTCTCGACGTCCTCCTCGATGACCTGCCTCACTTGTTGGGTTACGTCGGTCAGCTCGACCGCGAACCGCTCGAGCCATTCGCTCTGCTGGGACGTCGGCCGGTCATTGACGCTCCCAATGGTGCTCAAGAGACTCGAGATCCGATCTCGCAGCATCGCCGCGGAGCGGTACCCGCCCAGTTCGCTCACGAGTTGCAAGCGCAGTCTCTCCAGCCGCTCCCATACGGCCTCGGCGTCGGTGCCGATGTCGCGTACGGGCTCCTCCTCGTCCGCCAGTCGCGCGGTCAGGTCGTTCAACTGTTCCTGGATGTCGACTACGGCGTCGATGGTCTGATCGGCATCGTAACGCATCTGCGTGAGGCGCTTGACCGCCTCGAACTGCGCGACGAGATGTGCCCTGGACACGTGCAACGCCGGGTCCAATCGTACCTGGAGAGGTTGGGTGAGTTCGGTGTCACCCACGGCGAGGCGTACCGTGTATTCTCCCGGCAGAACACGGAGAGACGGGTTCGTTCGAGCAAAGCCCCCGCCCCCGCCCCCGCCCCCACCACCTCCACTGTCACTCTCACCCAGGGGATCGTATCCCAACTCCCAAACCACCCGATTGATCCCGACGTGACCCGTCCCAGGAAGCGTTCGGATGATTTCTCCGTTTGGTTCTTCGATCGTGATGCGGACCGAGTCTTGCGCCTCGGCTGCCAGATAATACGTGATCAAGGCGATGCTTCCCGGATTCTCTCCCTTGAAGGTCCCCTGCGCGAGGAACGGCTTCGTAAAGTGGAGCTGAAAGCGCGTCGCCACGGGAGGCTCGAACAATACCGCGTCTTGGTTCAGTGAGCTGGCGAGCTGCTGTAGTGGCGTCAGGTCGTCCAGGATCCAGATCGCGCGCCCGTGCGTGCCGATGATCAGATCGTTATCACGCGGATGGATCAGGATGTCGTTGACGGGAACGGGTGGTAGGACATCGTCGTGCAGCGACACCCAGCTCTCGCCGCCGTCGAACGACCCGTACAGTCCAAACTCCGAGCCCAAGTACAACAGATTGGGATTTCGGGGATCCTCCCGCACGACCTTGAGGTAACCAAACTCCGGGAGATTGTTCGTGATGTTCTCCCAGTGGGCTCCCCGGTCGGTGGTCTTGTACACGTAGGGCCGCATGTCGTTCATCCGATGCCGGTCGAACGTGGCGTAGGCCGTGTTGGCATCGAAATGGGAAGCCTCGATTCGCGTTACCCACGACGCATCCGGCAGTTGCGGAATGTTGTCCGTCACGTTGGTCCACGTTTCGCCCCCGTCCGACGTGACTTGCACGTAGCCGTCGTCGGTGCCGACCCAAATGACCCCTGCTTCGACGGGCGACTCGGCAATGGTATAGATCGTCGTATGGTATTCAGCGCTGGTATTGTCGGTGGTGATCGCCCCACCGGAGGAGCGCTGCTTCTCCGGATCGTTGGTCGTGAGATCCGGGCTGATCTGCGACCACGAGTATCCGCCGTCGTCGGTGCGGAACAGCACGTTGGAACCGAAATACACGATGCGGGGATCGTGCGGCGACATGTGAATCGGCGAGTTCCAGTTGAACCGGAACGGATGATCGCTCGCGGCGGCGCCCCGCAACGAAACAGGATAGGGCTGAATCGACTGTTTCTCGTACGTGCTCACATCCACACGCACGATGTTACCGTAGTGAGCATTCGTGTAGATCGTTGTCCAGTCGGTGGGATCGATCTGCGCGTAATACCCGTCGCCGAAGTGCACGATCTGCCAATTGTCATTCAACAATCCGACCGTCTGCCTATTCTCACTCGGCCCGCACCACACACCGTTGTCCTGCAGTCCCCCGCAGACATAGTACGGGTCGCGCATGTCCGCGCCGATCTGATAGAACTGACCCAGCGCAACCTGGTTCAAATACCGCCACGTCTTGCCGCGGTCGAACGACTGGTAAACCCCGCCGTCGTTGCCGTTGAGCAAGCGATCGGGATCCTCCGGATCGATCCACAGTGCTTGGTGGTCGGGATGGATGTCGTCCCCCATTTGCTCCCAGGTGCGGCCGCCGTCAGTGGATAATGCCAGCCGGCCACTCACCGCGTATACGCGTTCGCTGGTGACGGGATCGACGCGGAGATCGGTGAAGTAGAAGGGCCGAGAGTTCATCAACCCATCGTCACTCACCATCCGCCAGGTGTGCCCGCGATCGTCCGAACGCCACAGCTTACCCTCGGCTTCCGTCTCGATCATTGCGTAGACGACACGCGCATCACTCGGCGCCACCTTCACGCCGATGCGGCCCACGATTCCCTCGGGTAGGCCGTTCTCGGGTGCGTGCTCGTTGAGGTTAGTCCAGGTATTGCCGCCGTCCCCCGACCGGAACAGCCCGCCACCGGGGCCGCCGGAGCGGAAGTACCATGGTTGGCGCTGAAAGTCGTACATCGCCGCGTACAGTATTCGTGGGTTCTCGGGATCCATGGCGAGGTCGGCCGCACCGGTGGTGGAATCGACGTAGAGCACGCGCTCCCACGTCTCCCCTCCGTCGACCGACCGGAACACGCCGCGCTCTTCGTTGGGACCCCATTCGTGACCCAACGCCGCGGCATAGACCACGTCAGGATTCGTGGGATGCACCAACACGCGCGAAAACTTCTCCGTATTCTCCAACCCGATGGAGACCCACGACTCTCCGGCATCGATGCTCTTGTACATCCCCCGGCCGACCGACGCGCTGTTGCGCGGGTTTCCTTCGCCCGTACCGACGTAGAGCACGTTCGGGTCGGACGGCGCGATCGCGATGGCGCCGATCGAGGGCACGCCGACGTCATCGAAGATCGGGGTCAGGGTGATGCCGCCGTTGGTCGTCTTGAGAATCCCACCGGTGGCCAGGCCGACGTAGAACGTCGACGGGTCGCCGGGGATGCCGGCGACATCAGTGGCTCGTCCGCCCATGAAGGCCG
Organism: Gemmatimonadota bacterium; assembly: GCA_022562295.1. GTDB lineage: Bacteria > Gemmatimonadota > Gemmatimonadetes > Gemmatimonadales > GWC2-71-9 > B3T1B10. Next base: position 9,535 of record JADFPO010000050.1, on the reverse strand, counting down.
GGCCGATCGATCGCCAGCCGAGATGCCTGAACAATTCTTCAGTGATCTCTTGGGCCGCGGCTTGCAACGGAAAGGAGACCACGGCTACGGCGATCATAAGCCGGAGAAGACGAATACCTGGACGCATGGGCTGCTCGCTTGTGCTGGGATTAGGACGAAGCAATCGCTCGTAATTCTACGGGGGTGAGAGAGGCGAGGCCATAGGCCCCCGACCACTCGTCAGACGCAGAGGAGACAGAGGAAAGAACGATGCGGGCCCTTCCGCTCCACCCGTGATAGCCACGGAACCCACCGAAGGCGCGGCCACCACACACGCCTTTTTTGTTTCCCGCCACCTCCCTACCCCTACCTCTGTAAACCACCACAGGTAAAAAAGCCAGCTCATTCTCGCGGCCGTGGCCAAAGGCAGAACAAAAGCAGTTGTGGGGTGGGGGTCGTGGTTTCCGTGGCCATTCCATCCCGACAGGGCCTAACCGGGCTTGCTTTTCGACCTATGTCGATATAGACTTAGCTAGTCCAACCGAAGGCGCTATGATGACCACACCCCTCCGCATGACATATGCCACCGCGATGGTGCTGCAGGCGCTCGACCGCGGCTCCCGGCACGGCTTCGACATCATCGACGCCACCAGGATTCGCAGCGGCACGGTCTACCCACTGCTCCGGAGGTTTGAGGAGGCCAAGCTGGTCCGCTCCAGGTGGGAGGCGGTCGCCATTGCGCGTGCCGAAAACCGGCCTCCCCGGAAGTACTACGAACTGACCGACGCCGCCGACCGGATGTTGCTCGCGGCGAGGGAGCGGTTCCCCGCCCCGGCGAGCGTTGCCGTTCACGAGCCCGCAGGTGGGGCTGGCGGCCGATGATTCCCGGGTACCGGCTGCTGTGGTTGGCCAGCCACGTCGTTCCCAGCCACACACGGTCCGATTGGCTGAATGAATGGAAGGCCGAACTCCATTACTCGTGGGGACTGGACGGACAACGCCGGCGCTCGCGCGTCTCCGCCTATCTCCGTTGCCTCGGCGCGTTGGAAGACGCGCTCTGGTTGCGCATCCGCAGGAGGGACAGAGGTATGCTGTTACAGGACATCAGGTATGCGATCCGCTCGTTCATAAAGAATCCCGGCTTCGCGTCAGTCGTCGTCGTGACGCTGGCACTCGGCATCGGGGCGAACACGGCCATCTTCACGTTGGTCGATGCCGTGCTCTTGCGCCCGCTGCCCGTCCACGAGCCGGGCGAACTGGCAGACGTGTGGACCTCGTGCCGCCGAGGATTTCTCTATTGTTCATCGTCGTATCCGGACTTTCTCGACTATCGGGATCGGAACCGCAGCTTTGCGGACCTAGCCGCGTTTGGCGGCACGGAACTCACGCTGAGCGATGCGAACCGCGCGCGCCTCGCCGGAACCTTGTTGGTGACCGGGAATTACTTCACCTTGCTCGGCGTGCCCGCGATACACGGACGCACCATTCTTCCTTCTGATAACCAACTCGGCAACGCCGCTGCCGTCATCGTGCTGAGCCATCGGGTGTGGGTAAACGATTTCGGACAGGACCCTGCGGTGGTCGGAAGCAACGTGCGGCTGAACGGAACGCCGTTCACCATCATCGGGGTGGCGCCGAAGAACTTCCGAGGCACGAGGCTGAGCCAGTCCCCGGACATCTGGATTCCGATGGCCATGCTGCCTGTG
>JADFPO010000050.1:0-7751 GCA_022562295.1 Gemmatimonadota bacterium | reverse complement strand
TGGTCGGAAGCAACGTGCGGCTGAACGGAACGCCGTTCACCATCATCGGGGTGGCGCCGAAGAACTTCCGAGGCACGAGGCTGAGCCAGTCCCCGGACATCTGGATTCCGATGGCCATGCTGCCTGTAGTCACCGCCGGCCCGCCCAGCAACGGCGAGCGACTCACCAACGAGGAGAACTACCTGGTTTCGCGCAACACGCGGTGGATCAGCGGTGTCATCGGCCGGCTCGGCGAGGGCGTGACCATCGAGCAGGCCCGCGCCGACATGATCTCCGTATCCAACCAGCTCCAAGAGGAATACCCGAGGCGGAGTGGACGCACCATCACCACCGAAGCCACTCGCACATTCACACTTCCGGCCGCGTCGACCGGCGGGGATATCGTCCGTTTCGTGACGCTCTTGATGGTAGTGGTGAGTGCGACATTGCTCATCGCCTGTGCCAACATCGCGAACCTGCTCCTTGCCCGGGCCACTGCGCGTCGCCGCGAGATCGGTGTGCGGATTGCCCTGGGGGCCGGGCGCGGTCGGCTGGTGCGACAGCTCCTCACCGAGAGCGTCATCCTCTCGGCAACGGGCGCGCTGGTGGGGTTGGCGGTGGCCTCGACGGCGCTGAGCTTCCTGTCGGGTTTCGCGCTGCCCGGTTTCGTGTCCATTGCATCACTCGAACTGACGATGGACGGGCGCGTGCTCGCGTTCACAGGGGCCATCGCGCTGTTCACTGGAATCCTGTTCGGGATCGCTCCCGCCATTCAGACCACCAATCCCAATCTCACGGCGGCTCTCAAAGTGGAGTCGTCTGACGGACGCTTCCGCAGCATCATGAAGACACGGGGCATCCTGCTGTCGTTCCAAACCGCCCTGGCCTTGGTCTTGCTGATCGGCGCCGGGTTGTTCGTACGCAGCTTGCAGAACGGGCTGGACGCCGACGTGGGTTTTGAGACGCGCGACTTGGCAATTGCCAACTTCGATTTGTCGATGCAGCACTACACGGAGCCAGAGGCGGCCCAGTTTCTCAGCGATCTGACCGAGCGCGCGCGCGCCTTGCCGAGTGTGACTCGAGTCAGTAGCTCGGTGTATCCACCGCTGGCTCGTAGCGGGTCAGGGTTTATCATCTTCGTCGACGGGTATGCCCCGGCGGAGGGAGAAGAACTGCGCATCGAAGCCAACTGGGTGGGGGCGGAGTATTTCACTACCATGGGTATTCCGCTCGTCAACGGACGTGACATCACAGAACAAGACCGCGTCGGAGCGCAGCGCGTGGCGGTCATCAACGAAACGATGGCACGCCGCTGGTGGCCGGGAGAGGATCCGGTCGGCCGCACGTTCCGGATGCAGTGGGACGGAAACGGGCCCGAGGTCCTGATTGTCGGTCTGGCCAAGGACGTGACATACGGGCTCGCAGGAAACCCCGAGCCGTTTATCTACTATCCGATCCAGCAGTACATGGATCGAGCACTGGCACAGACCATCAACTTGCTCGTGGCAACCGCCGGCTCTCCCACGAGCCTGCTGCCTGTGTTGCGACAACACCTCCGCGAACTCGACGCAAGCCTCGCAATACCCGAACTCGAGACTCTACACAACCGCTTTGCCGATTTCCTCATGCCGCAACGCATGGGAACCACCCTGCTGTCCGCGCTCGGCGGGTTGACGGTACTGCTGGCGGTCATCGGGATCTCGGGTGTCGTGGGATACGCTGTCAACCAGCGCCGTCGCGAAATCGGTATCCGTATCGCCCTCGGCGCTGCACGAAGTCATGTGTTGCGGGTCATCGTGCGAGGTGCCTTGATCCCGGTGGGGCTGGGATTGGGTATCGGGCTCATTGCGGCCTTCGGCGTGACGCGGCTGATCAGCAACTTCATGTTCGGGATCGCGGCAACGGATCCGCTCACGTTCGTGTTAGTGCCACTGGCGTTGGCCAGTGTGGCGTTGGCGGCCGCGTACATTCCCGCACGACGGGCGACGTCGATCAACCCGACTGAGGCGTTGCGGAGCGAGTAGTCAGCTGGCAGCTTAGGTTGTGTCAAAACTCGCCAATCGGCGATGCCGTCCCGAAAACAGGGGTCCCCAACTGTATCCGCCGAAGAGTGAGCGGAGCCGCCGTTGGTTGTTCGAGCGTTAATAAACGCTCGCTCGGCGCTTCGCGACGCGCCTTGACGAAGGCGCCCCAACTCGGTATAGCGTGCTCGTAAGCACGCGTCTGCGTTAGCGGCCGAGCGCGGGTTAGTTAACCCGCGAACCGCGATGGGTGGCGCCTTAGTCTCACATCGGCGCGAGAGTTGGTCCGCCCGCAGGGGTGGTCCTATATGCTGAAAGCTGATGGCTGAAAGCCGATAGCTGGTCGCTGATAACTACCCCGATCGCTATCCTTCCGAAGCCCCGACCTCTGCCGGCTGGTTCACGTACGTGAGCCAGCCGTGCTTGTCGGGCACTTTCCCGTGAACCACGGCGAGAAATTGCTGCTGCAGCTGCATCGTAATGGGCCCAGCCCGGCCCTCGCCTATCGTAATGCGGTCGACACTCCTGATAGGCGTTACCTCGGTGGCGGTCCCGGTGAAGAAAAGCTCGTCCGCCGTGTAGAGCGTCTCGCGCGGCACGGCCTGTCTCACCACGGGAATCGAGAGATCCTCTGCTATGGTCAGCACACTGTTCTGCGTGATCCCGGGAAGTGCCGTGCCGTCGATGGCCGGGGCAATGAGCGTTCCGTCTCTCACGAGAAAGAGATTCTGCCCGCTCCCTTCGCTCACGAGACCACCGGGCCCCAACGCAATGGCTTCGACGTAACCGTGCGCTATCGCCTCCATCTTGATGAGCTGGGCGTTGGTATAATGTCCGGCCGCCTTGGCGACAGCCGGAAACGTGTTGGGCTGCATGCGCTGCCAACTCGAGACACACACGTCGACGCCCTGCGTCAACGCTTCCTCGCCCAAATAGGCGCCCCACGGCCACGCCGCGATGTACGTCTCCACCGGACTTTCATCGGGGACCATGCTCGAGGATCCGTAGCCACGAACGATCGTCGGCCGTACGTAGCATTCGCTGAGGCCGTTGCGCTCAACCACCGCGGTGCACGCCGCAGCCAAGTCGTCGGCACTGTGCGGCAACTCGATCCGATACACGCGGCAGGAATCGAAGAGTCGACGCAGGTGCGCTTGCAATCGAAAAATTGCCAGCCCCCGCGGAGTCTCGTAACAACGCATGCCCTCGAACACCGAGGAGCCGAACTGCACCGCGAGGCTCAGGACGTGAACCTTCGCTTCACCCCACGGGATGAACTCACCGTCCCGCCAAATCCACTCGACTTCTGGCAATCGTCCGGACATAAACCCTCCCATGTCGAGTTGTGAATATCACAAGCTCGAACCGCTCACACCAGCGACTTGATCCATCCTCCATCGACCGGTATCGACGTCCCGGTCATGTAACTTGCGCGTTCGGATGCGAGAAACGCCACCAGAGCGGCAAATTCACGCGGCTCACCTATCCGCCCCATGGGGATCTGCGCAGCCCAATCCGCCACGGCCTCGTCGGGTGTGATGTTGCGCTGTTCCCCAATCTTGGCTGCCAGCTCTTCGACGCGTTGGGTGCGCGTGTATCCCGGCAGCACGTTGTTGACGGTGATCCCTAAGCCCGCCACCTCGTTGGCCAACGTGCGCGCAAACCCGGTTACCGCCGCGCGCACCGCGTTGGAGAGGATGAGATTGTCCACCGGCTGCTTCACGGCGATGGACGTGATATTTATGATCCTTCCCCAACGCCGCTGCTTCATTCCTGGCAGCACGGCCCGCGTGAGGTTCAGCACGCTGTCGAGATTCTGACGCACCGCGTCGCTCCAGGTCTCGGCAGAGTGACTGTCAAACGGTCCCGCCGGCGGTCCACCGGTGTTGGTCACGAGGATGTCGATCCGACCAAACCGCTCCAAGCCTTCACCAACCAAGCGGTCCACTTGTGCGGGCTCCGACAGGTCGGTCGGAAGCGCCATCACCTCAACGCCGGCGTGCGATTCCTCGATGGCGCGTTTGGCTTCCTCGAGGGCCGCCTCTCCCCGCGCGCACATGACGAGCGACGCCCCCTCGGCGGCAAATTCTTCGGCGACCGCCCGGCCGAGCCCACGACTCGATGCCGCGACGAGGGCAACCTTGTCGCCCAATCCGAGATCCATGCGGGATTACTTCCGATGAAAGTAGGTGTCCGTGCCGTCCAGCCAATCTTGCCGCGGCGGACTGAAGATATCCACGTCGAAAGTGTCCTCCAGCGCCTCCGCCTTGTGAGGCACATTGGGCGGGATGTGCAGCACCTCTCCCTCTCTCACGACGATCGGCACCGCGTCTTCGGTACCGATCCAAAACTTCAGCGCCCCGCCGAGGAGATAGGTCATTTGCTCGTTTTCGTGTGAGTGCATCGGCACAACGCTACCCTTGTTGAGAAAAACGTGTGCCAGCATGATGCGGTTACCGGTGATGAGCTTGCGATCGATCTCGTCCGTCACACGCTCCCGGGGAATGTCGTCCCAACGAAATAAGCGAACCGATTGTGTCGCCATCCTGTTCCCTCCCCTCGACGGCATGTTAGTGAGGAGTTCAACTTAAGGGAGCCATCAGCTTTCGGCCATCAGCTTTCGGCTTTCAGTCATCACCGGTCAGCCATCAGCTTTCAGCGTCCAGCGGTCGGCACCTCGGGCCTTTCGGCACCAGCCTTCCACGTTCCCTTCACCTTCATGACGCACGCGGATGACGCTGATGGGACGGACAAGAGCGGATCCCGCCCCACACCCCAACAGACACTTGTTTGATCCGCGTTCACCCGCGTCTTCCGCGTTATCCGCGGTCTCCTGAAAACGGCGGGACCCACGGCGGCTGGTGCTGAAAGGTGAAAGTCGCAGCCGGAGGCTGGTCGCTGGGAGCTTCCACCTAGTCGCCCGTCAGGGCTTTCCTCGGGTCCACCCTAATCGCACGGCGTGCGGGAACCAGACACGCAAGCAGGCCAACCGCCGAGAGCACCACGGTCACTCCCAGATAGGTGGGGAGATCGGTGGTGGTGACACCGTACAACTGGCTGGCCATTACCCTGGTGCCCGCGTACGCACCGAGCAGTCCGAGCGCAGCGCCGGCCGCGATCATCCACACGCCCTGCCTCAGCATCAACGTCACCACCGAGCGCGGGCTTGCACCGAGGGCCACTCGGATCCCGATTTCCTTCGTCCTTCTCGCCACCGTGTGGGATATCACGCCGTAGAGACCCACTGAGGCGAGCAGTAACGCGATGAGACCGTACGACCCCAACTGCATGGAGGCAAACCGTGTCAGCGCGATCTCCGCCCCGATCAACTCGTCGAACGACGCCATGTTGAAGACTGGGACACTCGGATCGATCTCGCGGAACTGGCGGCAGACGGACGCCATCACCGTTTCGGGTGCGACCGTCGTCCGCACTGCGACATCCAACCGCAGCACGGGCGCCTGGGAGAGTGCGAAATACAGGTCGGAATCACTTGCCTCTCCATCCGTATTCTCCAACAGGCTGCGATGTCTCACATGACGCGCCACCCCTACCACCTTGTACCACGGCCCCTCATTTCCCTCCAGGCTGACCCGTTTCCCGAGTGCCTCCTCCCCGGGCCAGATCCGCTGAGCCATGTGCTCGCTTGCAATGACGACCCCCTCCTTGTGGTCGGTCGTGGGCCTCGCGGTCGTCATTCCATCAACACGGCAACGGCGAGTTGTAGCCCGCGGCCGTATACGCATCGCGCGTCGGGCTAGTCCTTCGGTCGCGTCAGTTCCCCACCTTCGCCTTCAACTCCTCGAACCAGTTCTCGATGACAATCGGCTCGCGGCCGCTGATCGGCCCCCGGATGAGGCCGGAAGCAGCGGGTGGACCGCCCACATCAGGTTCCCTTGGACTGCCCACCCACCCAGCTGTACTTTGGGAGGGCCGATTGAAATTCCTAGCGAAGAGATTTGCCTTGTCACGCTATACTGACTACATTTGCCGCGTTTAGGCTTAGGCTACCTCAGTTCACCCGACCTTAGGAGAACTGGCCATGCGGCGACGAAGTGGGCTCGCACTGGCTCTCACCGCGTTCCTCGTGACGGGATGCTATCACCAGGTCGTCCATACGGGAGCGACACCGGCACCGGGGAACGCCGTGGTCAAGAAAACCGCCGGGATCTTCTTCTTCGGACTGACCAGTGCGGAGGTCAACACCACCGCGGATTGCCCGAGCGGGGTCGCGGTCATCGAGACCCAACAGACCTTCCTAAACGGACTGGTCAGTGTGCTTACTTTGTTCATCTACACCCCTCGAACAGTCACAATCACGTGCGCCGCGGGAGAGGACTCGGCGCCGGACGCACCGGTGTTCACCATCGCCACCAATGCGAGCACCGCGGAAGCGGAGACGGCCGCCCGGAGGGCTTTCGAGCTCGCGAGACGCAGCAATGAGCCGGTGATTCTTCGCTATCTGCGTTGAACGTGAGTCCTGATGAGTATTCGCGATTTCCAAGCTGATCCAGGGAGGGTGAAAATGCGCCGTAGAATGCTGGCGATCTGCGCCGCGGTCGTCGTGACGTCCGGGTGCTACCACATCACCGTCGTCACCGGTGCGCGGGAATCATCGACCCGGATTACCAAGCCATTTCAGATGTCTTTCGTCTCCGGCCTTGTTCCCCCTCCCGAAATCCAGGCGGACCAGGAGGGGTGCACCGATGGCGTCGCGAAGGTGGAGACGTGGCGCAGCTTCGTGAACGTATTGGTCGGCGCGCTCAGCTCCTCACTCGTTACGCCCATTTCTGTGACCGTGACGTGCGCCGCGAGCATGCCGGTCCCCGACGCCGCGACCCCGAGCGAGAATGGCGAGCCGTCGCCTCCCGAGCCCGAGTCAGGTGCGGCCGAGGGCCACGAAGCGAGGGGGACCGGGACCGGAGGTTAGCCAGGACGCAACGCGTCGATTGAAGTCAGCGCATCAGACGCAGCGCTTTTGATCGCGCAAGCGATTCAACTTGGCCGGCAGTTGATTTCGACCGAAGACTAGGGCTTGTTTAGATTGTTATGTTACAGCACCTGAATCAGTATCTTTCCCAAAGTGCCCGCCGATTTTACATTTGATTTGTCATAATGTCAGGCTTTCCAATTTGGATAATAACAAAGGGAAAAATTGAGTGTGTTAGCCGAGTCTTTCTGGTTGATTTTTTTCTTTTTTGAACTACACTTTATATGAACATCTGCGATAGTGCGGCTGTGGGCCACGAAAAAAACAGAACTCCAAAAGAAGCTTTCGACAAGAAGATCTTTTGGGTTGGCGGCCAACTCGCTTTACGTCGCCGTTCGGCGCAGACTGTGCGACGATATCGTCGCAGGGAAAGGAGCGGACTACGATTATATGATCGATGATCAAGGGGAAAGAAAAATGAATAAGAAGCTGATAGGCGTCATGATTGCTGCCATTCTCTTCGCTAGCGGAACATACGCCTTTACCAATGGCGGCGGAAAGTCCGGCGCTGCGCCGGGGCAGGCCAAGGCAATTGCCAACTGTGTCGCTAACATTGCTAAGCAGAACGCAAACGGCCAAACCGGCGCCAATACCGGGAGCGCCAACGACAAAAAGCAACTCGACACCGCGGTCACCAACTGCGATCACTTCTGGGACGCCAACTAGGCCAACTTAGGAATCGGCGGACGGAGGCGATCCCGGCGGATCGCCTCTGCTCCACTTGATTTGTGTTTCCGGCGTAACGCTTGATCGAACCCATG
>JADFPO010000049.1 GCA_022562295.1 Gemmatimonadota bacterium | reverse complement strand
GCTGATGCGCCGCATTTCAGGGGCCGACGAAGAGATGGACCGAGTGCGGGAACGGCTGCGGCACATGAGAGCCGCGCTCGTCGAAACGCCCCGCGCCGATCCCGCCCTGTTCGCTCGCCTGGACGAACTCGGGCGGGCCCTGTCCGCCTTGGAGATGCGACTGTCCGGAGATCCGGCTCGCCAGCGGCTCGATGAAGCCACCGCGCCATCGATCCGCGGTCGCGTCGGGCAGGTCATCGGGGGGCACTGGGGCACTCGGCAAGCGCCAACGGTTACGCAGCGGAGGAACATCGAGATCGCGAGCGGCGACTTCGCGGGCTTCAGCCGAGACTTGGCCACGTTGATCGAAAGCGACCTGGCACAGTTGGAGCAGGACCTCGCCGCGGCCGGCGCGCCATGGACGCCGGGGCGGCGGGTGGGGAATAGGGGATAGGGGATAGGGGATGGGGGATAGGTGTCAGGTGTCGGGTGTCGGGTGTCGGGTGTGCGATGTCTGATGTTTGGGCACCATGCTGCGACATTTGAAACACGTCCGTCATCTTCATTGGGACGGTCAGGATATATTACGGAGCCAGATCTGCTGAACAGACAAAGGCGAACATCGAGTCGCCCCCGGGAGAACTTCATGACGCGCCGCCGACCCACCGCCACACCATTTGTTTTCGCTGCACTGGTGTTACTACCCGTAGCCTTCGGTCCGTCGCTGGGCCTCAACGGGCACTCGTCTGACCTGAAGCCCGTCGACGCTACGGCTGTATTCGCTGGCGGTTGCTTTTGGGGAGTCGAGGCCGTATTCGAGCACCTGCGAGGCGTTCACTCCGCTACGTCTGGCTACGCGGGGGGCATGGTCGCGAACCCTTCCTATGAGGAGGTGAGTTCCGGCCGAACGGGGCATGTCGAAACGGTGCGCGTAGTGTATGACCCCTCCCAGATCACGTATCGACAACTTCTCGAAGTATTCTTCACCGTGGCGCACGACCCCACCCTACGTGACCGCCAGGGTCCTGATGTAGGGCCTCAGTACCGCGCGATCGTGTTTTTCGAAAACGGCGAACAACGTGAAATCGCCGAAGCGTATGTGACCGAACTGGAAAACGCCAACGTCTTTCGGAAACCGATCGTCACGGAAATCAACCCGCTCGAGGTTTTTTCTCGGGCCGAGGCATACCATCAGGACTACGCGGCCCATCACCCCACGGATCCATACATCGTATTGAACGATCTTCCGAAGTTGAGACATTTGCGCGACGCCTATCCCAATTTGTACAAGACATCAGGCGATATGTAGCGCAGAGGATTCGACAGTGGATCGGTGCGGCGCGAGGCGCCTTAACGGAGGCGCTTGTATCTTACTCGGTCGTCAAGACACTCAAGGCTTCCAGTCGCGCGGCTCGGCGCGCTGGCAGCAGTGAAGCAGCGGTCCCCACTCCCAACAGTATCACGCCCACCACAACGTACGTGACCGGATCCGATGCGCTCACCTCGAACAACAGCGTTTGCATCACACGCGTCAGCGCAAACGCCGCAGCGGTCCCGACACCAAGCCCGACGGCCACCAGACCGACGCCCTGCTTCAACACCATGGCAACCACGTCCTGCGATTTGGCGCCGAGGGCCATACGGACACCGATCTCGTGTCCGCGCTGGGCAACCGAGTACGAGATCACCCCGTAGATGCCCACAGTGGCCAAGATCAACGCCACAGCCGCAAACGCCGTGAGCAACACGAGATTGAATCTCGGTTGCGCTACGGCCTCACGCACTCGGCTGTCCATCGTAGCGATGTCGGCAACAGGCTGTTCCGGATCGATGTCCCACACCAGACGTCGAATGGATGCCGCGAGGGCCATGGGGTCCCCCGCGACGCGTGCGGCCAAGAACATGGACGTAACCCGCCCTTGACTGAACGGGAAATACGCCTGCTCGCGACCGGTGGTGTTGAGGTCATAGTGCTTCTGGTGCCGAATTACCCCCACAACCTCGCGCCACCTCATGTTTCCGTCGGCGTCCTGGTCGAACCCTACCCGCTGTCCTATCGGGTCTTCACTGGGCCACGCGCGCCGCACAAACTCCTCGTCGACTACGACCACGAGAGAAACGCCGGCGCGATCCGCTTCGGTAAACAGCCGGCCGGCCACCAGAGGCGACTGCATGGTTTCGAAGTACCCCGCGCTCACGAACCGCCGGTCCACCTCCCACGCACGCTGGTTTGGCAGCAGCGTCTCGCTCGCCTCCACGACCGTCGTCCCGGACGAGTATGAGTTGCTGAGCGGTAAGTTGCTGATAGACCCGACCGCCTGCACTCCCGGCAACCCCGCCGTCTCCCGCAACAATCGATTCCAGAACGTCACGGCTTCGGGTGGTTGGTATCGAGCGAACGACAACGGAACTCGCATAGTGATCAAGCCGTCGACGGTGTAGCCCGCATCGGTTTCCAGCAGTCGTTGGAAGCTCCGAATCATCAAACCCGCTCCGACCAAAAGCACCAAGGCCAACGCAACTTCTGCCACCACGAGTGCGCCACGAAGATTGCGACCATGCAGCCCTGATGTCGCACCGCGGCCACCCTCCTTGAACGACTCGGCGAGATTGGTCTTCATGCCGTGAAACGCGGGCGCGAGTCCGAACAACAAACTCGTAACAAGAGACACACCGAGCGTAAAGAGAAGGACCATCGGATCCACCCCGATCTCCGCCCGGCGCGGGAGATCGTCCGGTGCCAGCACCACGAGCGCCCGGAGGGCGCCGAAGGCAATCGCCAGGCCGAGGATGCCGCCGGCCAAGCCCAGCGTCACACTCTCCGTCATCAACTGCTTCGCGATCCGCGTCCTATCCGCACCAAGCGCGATACGGACCGCTATCTCTCGCTCCCGCACGGCCGCACGGGCCAGCATCAGGTTCGCAACGTTGACGCACGCGATGAGCAACACAAACCCCACGGCGCCAAACAACACGAGCAGGGCCGGTCGAGCTTCTTCGACCAGATCTTCCCGCATGGAATAGACGGTGAGTCCCCAGCCCGTGAAGCTGTAGTAGTTCGGGTTTCGCTCCTGCATCGCCAACGCAACGGCGTCCATGTCGGCCTGAGCCTGTTCGATCGATACACCGGCCTTCAGGCGTGCGAATCCGCGCATCCCATGGGACCCCCTGGAGAGTTGGGCGTAAGTGGGCTGTCCGCCGAAGAAGGAGCCGAACTGTGGGAGGAGCGAAGTCCAAATGTCGATACGTTCGGGAAACTCGGGATGCAGAATCTTGAAACCGGCCGGGATGATGCCCACCACCTCGAACGCTTGACCGTCCAGAATGACCGAACTTCCAAGGACACTCGGATCGCCTCCGTAACGACCGGTCCAGAACTCATGACTCAACACCGCCACTGGCGCCGCTCCGGGAAGGTCGTCGTCAAGACCGATTAACCGACCGATGTGTGGCAGCACACGTAGCACATCGAACATGTTGCCCGACACCAAACCGGTAGGTACTTGCACCGGCTCGCCGTCACCCGTGAAGGCGACGGTGGACGGGACCGCCACGGCGATGTCCTCGAATGTATTGTTGAACTCTCGCATCTCGACAAATTCTGGACCGGAGATCCAGTTCTGCGGCAGGTCCGGCCCGAAGTTCGTCCAGACCAGCGTCATGCGATCCGGCTCGTCATACGGGAGCGGCCGCAGCAGCACCGTGTTGATCACACTGAAAACCGCCGTATTGGCTCCGATACCCAATCCCAGCGTGATCACGACCACCGCGGCGAAGCCCGGGTTCCGGCGGATCATCCGAAAGGCAAAGCGCAAGTTCTGCAGCAATTCCTGCATCGGTTCTCTCCGAGTGCGAGTGATTTGAGTGCGTCCAAACGACGCGGCGCGGAGGTGCGAGCGAAACAGGGCCGCATCTTTGAGGGCGAGCGCGGCGCGCCGCAACAAACGCGCGCGGTAAACCCAGGATCCGCGAAACTCGGGCGACAGGATGCTCCACCACCGGAACAACTCCGCCTCCCATTCGCGCCGCCAGTCGGACCGGCGAGCAGCCGGCACCAGCGGCGCGGCGAGCCCGACCAGGCTGTGCGCGAGCCACAACCAATGGCGATCGGTCAAGACGCACCCCTCGCGGGCTGGATCATCACCTCGAGCCCACGGAACCGGGCCCTGGCCTCGACCAACTTCTCGTGGCCCGCAGGCGTCAACTCATAGTAGCGGCGCGGTGGCCGCTTCTCCTTCTCCGCCGCCGCATCGTCTTCCCAGCGGGCGGTCAGGAGCCCGGCCGCCTCGAGACGCCGAAGGGCGGGATAGACAGTGCCGTCGGGCAGACCGGAGGCATCCATGACGTCGAATCCGTAGCAAAACCCGACGTCAATAGCCTGGAGGACCATCCCGGTGGCATAGGTGAGGTTCATACGCTTGCCCATTCGGACCCCTGATATGACTAGGATACTAGGTAGGTACGAGTGGAGGTCCCGCGAAGTTTCAGCGGGTCCCAAAGCGGCCAAAAAATTGGGTTCTTCCGGGAATTGTGTGGTAAACGATCGACGGATGATGCAGGCCCGTGCGCTCCATTTTTCCCCTTCGTCGCGCAGGCTACTTCCGTACAATCTAATCCGAATGTGCAGGCCAACGCCGGTACAACGCGATCACGGTCATCATGTGGATGGCTCAGGCGTGTCTGAAGCGGCCCCAGTGGGGAACCATAACCTCATACGATCCGCGGTAATCGGCCGTTTCCGCGTCATCCGCGTTGCTGCTCCCGGCCGGCAGCCCTTCACGAGGAGGCGGCGGCAGCGAAAGGGAGAGAGGCTGGCGTTCACCGCGGATGACGCTGGTCAATGCGGATTCTCCACTCGCCCCGCCCCAGAATTCTTTTGGCTTCTCCGTGGCCATTCCATCTCGATAGAGCTGACCGAGGGGATAGGCCTACCGGACGGGCCGAAGGTGGACACAACTCAGGCTTCAGGGCCGGCGGCCGGCCCGGGGCCACGAGGTTGGCCGGCGGGCCGGCGAAGGCTAGCGGTGTTCTGGATTCGGATTGTCCGACCGGCAGCCCGCGACCCATTTCGAGCGGTGGTTGCCGTGCGCGGGAATGCCACCCGCGTCCTTTATCATCCGTGCGAGGTGCATGAGGTTCCACGTCAACAGGCTTTGGGCTTTGGGCTATGAGCGCGAAGGTACGCAGATGTAGCAGCCGTCAGCTCATAGCTAACTAACCTGCCGAGGCAGAGCCTCTTTCGCCTTCTCGCCGGCTCGAGTGACGACGTCGGTGGCCCGTACCAACGCCTCCACCAGCATGCCGGCCTGCGTCCGGGCGATGTCCCACTCCCCTTCTTCCATTGCTTCGCGCACTCCCGGCAGTGTCTTGGCCGTATACCCCTCGTAGTAGCCCGGCGCGTAGACGAGGTTGCGGTACCACGGACGGCGCCAGATGCCCCGCTCGTCGATCAACTCGCGCTCGGCCTGCATGATGAGTTGGTTCACCTCCCGAATCGTTTGTTGCTGTGATGCGACCCATTCCGCTCCACCGGCCAGCACTCGCTCGTACACGGAGTTGGCCTCCGACCCGGCAATACGAAGCCGTGCCGTCGCTGCGCCGATCGAACGCAGTTCCTCCCGCAAACGTCCGCCATCGTCCATCGTGACGAGCTGATCGACGTACTCGCCGATGGCGTCGGCAGCGCTCGTGTAGTCGAACGGCAGAATCTCGGCGTTGGCCAAGCGCATGACCAAACGCCCCACCATGTCGGCCTGCGCCACGCCGTAGCGGTACCCGGGATCTCCGAATCGCTGGAACCAATAGAACGTGTCGTAGAGGGAGTGGTAGACGCCGTTCCCACCTCCATATCCCAAACTCATGGAGGGCACGCCGAGGTGATCCAGAAACACCGTGTAGTCGGATCCGGACCCCAACGCGTTTACCCGAACGCCGCCCCCGCCCCCGCCCCCGCGCGATCGCTGCGCCGCCCAGGCGTCATAGAGACTACTCGCTTCGGGGTGCGGGGCGTCTCGTGACGTCTCGATGATGAACGGCTCGAGCGAATGATTGGCCGACGCTCCCCACGCTCCCGCGATATAACTCTCGCGATTGATGTACACCACCATATTCTCGCGCAGCTCCTCGGCGAACTGCTCGCCCCACTCGGTGGACCCTAGCAGGAAGAAATCCTCCCCACCCCAGCTGCCGAACACGATGCTCCGGCGTGGGCGAAACCCTTGCTCCACAGCCGCCGCTACGCCGCGGGCAGTCTCCAGGAGCGACACGGCGCCGCTCGTCGGATCCCGCGCACCCAGGACCCACGAGTCTCGGTGACCCGCTACCAGGACGAACTTGTCCGGCTCGATCTCACCGGTGATTTTCCCGAACACGTTCCACACCGGCCGCTGCTGATAGTCGTACTCGACATGCATCTCGACCCGTGCGGGTCCCGGCCCGATGTGGTACGTGATGGGAAGCCCTCCTTGCCAGTCCGCCGGCACGACCGGGCCACCGATGTGCCGCAAGATCTTGAGCGCCTCGCCGTACGAGATCGGTTGGACCGGAATCTTCTGGATGGTCGCGGCGTCTTCGAACGCGAGCCTCTCGACGCCGGGAATGGACGGTTGGAACGGTGTGAGCGGATCGCCGGGGTAAATCGGCACGTCCAAGAAACTTCCCCGCTGTATGCCTTCCCACGGGCGCCAGCGACCGTTCGGATAGACATCCCCCCGGACGTACCCGTCTTCCTCGGGGTCGGTGTAGATCACCACGGCTGCAGCACCGCGTATTGCTGCTTCGCGTACTTTCATACCCCGCATCTGTCCGGGACTGCCGCCATACCGAACGATGACGATCTTGCCCTCGAGCGACACACCCATCTCCTCCAACAACCTGTAGTCCCCGATCCGCCCATAGTTTGCGTAGACCAATTCGCCGGATGCGTCACCGGGAGTTACGTACGCTGCCATACCGGGCAGCCCGCCCTCGACATACGTGTCGGGATCTTCGGGAACGGGCGGTTCGGTTAGCGACAACTCGATCTCCTCGGGGTAGACCAGTTTCAGCCGCAGTTCGCCGGGCCACGGGATTAGAACGTCGTACTTGACCATCTCGGTCTCGAAGCCGAATCCCTCCCAGAGATCGCGGAGGTACAGCGCGAGCCGATGGTTCTCCTCGGTACCCGCGTGATGGGGCCGTCGTGTCAGCGCGAAGTGATACTCGCGCATCTTCGCGCTGTCGGGCACGGCGGCCATGATCCGTTCCCACGCCCGCTCGCGCTCCGCGTTCTGCGCGCTGAATCCTAAGAGACCAGACTGTTGCGTCCCGTACGCCACAGTCGGGAGAGCGATTGCGAAAAGGGCGACAATGGAGAGGGTGTGTTTCATGGTGAGCGGCTCCCAGGCAAGGATGGCTCCACCAAGATGCAGTGTGGGTGCGCCGGTGACTAGACCTGCCCACCACCAACGGGGTTGCTATTGCGGACCAGCATCCGCCGCGAGGGATGCAAGTGCCTGTCGTTTCGAGTGTTGACGCCCCTGCACCCTACATCCGCCACTCGCGTCCGCTATGCGTGACGAACGCTCGCTCGGCGCTGCGCGACGCGCCTTAACGAAGGCGCAAGCTCGTGGCTCCTAGCTCGTAGCTCTTAGCTCATGGCTCATGGCTCATGGCTCGCAGCTCACTACTCGGCCCTCAACACCGTCGCCGGATCGACCGTCGAGGCTCTCCGCGCCGGCAGGTAACTCGACACCAGCACCATCACCGTCAGGAGCAGCGGCACCGCAACGAAGGTCACGGGGTCCGTCGCGCCCACGCCGTACAGGAGGCTCGACATCAGTCGCGTGCCAGCGACTGCTCCGGCGAGACCCAGGCCCAGTCCCACCGCTACGACTCCAGCTGCGCGGCGCAGAAAGCCCCGCACGATGTCCGACTCCGACGCACCAAGGGCGATGCGGATTCCGACCTCGTGCACGCGCGAGCGCGCCGCTTCCGCCGCCACCCCATACACACCGACACACGCGAGGCCAAGCGCGAGCACGGCGAAAACACCCAAGAGATTGACGAGAAAACGCTCGCGCGCGGTGGCCGCGCCCACCACCTGCTCCATCGTTTGTATGCTGACCAAGGGAATATCGGAATCCAGCTCGGCGACAGCCGCTCTCACCGCCGGCACGATACTCAACGGGTCGACCGCGGTCTTGATCGCAATGCGAGGAGTACCCGGCATGTCACCGCGGAGGTGTGCGATGATCTCGGGCTCGGGCGCGTCCGCCACTCGATGGCGTTCGTTACCGACAACGCCGACGATGGTGTACCAATACGAATTCTCATCCGGGATCCGGTTGTACGTGATGCGCCGCCCGACCGGGCTCTCGTCGGGAAAGTACCGCTCGACGAACACGCGGTTGACCACGACGGGCACAGGCTCGCCCGGCACCAGTCGCTCCGGGAACAGTCGGCCGGCAAGCACCGGAACCCCCAAAGATCGGAAGTAGCCCGGCGTCGCCTCGCGATGCTTCACGTCGATCCCGAACTCGTCGGGTCCCCATCCTTCGATAGTGAAGTCCGACGTCCACCCTCCCCCCTGAAGGGCGAGTCGGCGCACCGCGCCGACGTCGCGCACCCCGGGGATCGCCCGCAGTCGATCCACCACGCTAATCGTGAACTCCGCGCGCTCACGATCGGTCGGGTAGCTGCCCCTCGGCGGGGTCATGGCGAAGGTGAGCACGTTGGTGGGATCGACGCCGGAATCCACGTCGCGCAGTTCTGCCAAACTACGCAACATGAGGCCCGCACCGATCACGAGCATCATCGCGAGCGCCAATTGCACGACGGTGAATGACCCCGTAGCTCGCCGCTGCCGCAGATTCGATGATCCGCCGCGGCTCCCGCCCCCCCCCAAGTCGTTGGTGAGATCGAGGCGGAGGGTCCGGACCATGGGTGCCAATCCGAAGAGGAGCGCACTCCCGGCCGTCACCGTGAGCGTGAACGCGAGCACGCGCCAGTCGAGGCGAAAGACGAGTGCCGGCAGGTTCGGCGGCTGCAAGCTGGCCATCCAACGCACCAACACCGCCCCCAGACCCAATCCGAGGATCGCACCGAATCCGGCGATCACCGTACTCTCGGTCATGAGCTGCCGCGCCAGCCTGGAGCGACCCGCGCCCAACGCCGTCCGCATCGCCAGTTCCTGCCGCCGGCCGACTGCCCGGGCGAGCAGCAGGTTGCCGACGTTGGCGCAGGCGATCAACTGCAACAAAATCACGGCCCCTAACAGCAGAGTGAGCGGGACGCGGCGATCGCCGACCAAGAAACGATGGATCGGCGTGAGCCCCGCATCCATGCCACGATTCAGTTCCGGGTGCTCTTGTTGCAGTTGCAGCGCGACTGCTTGCAATTCTACTTGTGCTTGATCGGGCGTGATGCCGGGCGCGAGCCGCGCCACGCCGCGTACCACGTGTGCCTGGCGGAACCAAATACTCTCACGCCGCGCGGTGGTCCATCGGAACGGCACCCACAGCTCAGCCTCGTTGAACTCGTAGGTGAAACCGTCGGGCATCACGCCGACAACCTCGTGGGACACCCCGTCGAGCAGAATCGTCCGTCCAACGACGGTTGGGTCACCACCGAACTGGCGCTGCCACATGCCGTGACTCAGCAAGGCTACCGGCTGGCTCTCGGCCCAGGTTTCGTCCATGGTGAACACGCGGCCGAGACTTGGGCCCACACCCAACACCGAGAAGAGATTGCCTGACACCGTACCGATCGTCACATAGACTGCCTCGCCCTGCCCCGTGAGCGTGGCTCCGCGCCCGAACGAGTTGTAAGAGGCGACGTCCGCGAAGGCCGATACCCGCTCACGCCAGTCAGCTACGTTGGCCGGCGCCGCGTGCACTTGCTGCCATCCCCTCTCTGCATTGGACTCCCACAGCACGACCAGCCGATCGCTGTCGGCGAACGTCAGCGGGCGGAGCATGACTTCGTTTACCGCAGAAAAAATCGCCGTGTTCGCCCCAATCCCAAGACTCAGAGTGAGCACTACCAACGCCGCAAAGCCTGGCGAACGCTTCAACGTGCGAAGCGCAAAGCGAAGATCGATGAACAGTGTGGACATGAATGCGTTTCCTTTGCGACGCGTGCCGTGATGCGTCTGTGGGGATTTGGCCAGCTTGGATGGGGCTCGGTACTGGCTCACCGTGCGAATCGCCTGCCACCAATACCAGCGGCGCGCGAGGCGCGGACCGATCTTCGGGAGCACGTAACGGCGATATTCTTCGTCGAGGTCGCCCACGACGAACTCCCTGCCGGCATCCCGCACAAATAGGCGAAGCAGGAGACGTGCGATGGCCGGCGGGTGAAGCGGCATCTCGCTCACACCCCCGACGCGGAAGGCTGCTGAGCCGCCAGGTTCTGAAGCTCCTGCAGCACATCGTCCGCCATGCGCTGCAAGTGGGAATACGACCGATAGAGTGTGGCCGCCCCCTCCGGTTGCACCTGGTAGTACTTCCGTCGCTGTCCCGATCGCTCCGGCGCTGTTTCGGCCACTCGAGACGAAACGAACCCGCGTTGTTCGAGCCGTCCCAAGGCGGTGTAGACCGCGCCGGCCGAAACGTCGCGCCCGGTCACCTCGTGAATGGTGCGCCGGATGGTTACGCCGTAGGCTTCGTCCTTCTGGCGTAGGACGGCCAGCAGAATGAGTTGCTCGAATTCGCCAATGGCGCTCGGCATCATCGCCTCCAGGACAGCTACACTGTAGTTGTCATGATAACTACAGTGTAGCTATCCCGCAAGAGGTTGGCCGAGACCCTCTGCAAACTCACTCCCCACAACTCGCCAAACACCTCGAGAACGCCCATCTTGCAATCGATGTCAGATACCCTCGACCTATTGAGAACCGCCCTGGCGGACCGGTACGCCATCGAGCGGGTGCTTGGCAAGGGCGGCATGGCCACGGTATTCCTGGCGGAGGAACACCACCCACGCCGTCCCGTCGCCATCAAAGTGCTCGACCCGGATTTCGCCGACCAGCTCATGCGGGAGCGGTTCGTCCGAGAGGTCGATTTCGTTTCCAAGTTGATCCACCCTCATATCGTTCCCATGTTCGCGGCCGGTGAGGCTGACGGGCTGCTCTATTACGTGATGCCCTATGTGGAGGGCGAGTCTCTGCGACATCGGCTCGCGCGCGACAAGGCTCTAGACCTACCCGTCGCCCTGAAGATCGCCCGCGAAGTCGCAAGCGCGCTGCATTACGCCCACGAGATGGGCGTAATCCATCGAGACATCAAACCCGCCAACATCTTGCTCCTCGCCAACGATGACGCGCTGGTGGCGGATTTCGGCATCGCCCGTGCGATCGGCGCGGCCACCGGGGCCCACAATATCACCCGAGCGGGGTTCCCTATCGGCACCCCGATCTACATGAGCCCCGAGCAAGCAAATGCCGAGGGGACTCTTGACCGGCGCACGGACGTGTACAGCCTCGGGTGCGTCTTGTTCGAAATGCTGGTGGGCAATCCGCCGGCTACCGACCGCAGACTCCAATCCGGCATCGCCGAACGCACCAGCGATGTGCTGCCAAGCTTTAGTTCGGTGCCGAAAGCGGCGTCGGATGCACTGGACCTTGCCGTGGACAAGGCGTTGAGCGAAGAACCGTCGGATCGGTTCGCCACGGCAGGCGAGTTCAAGGAAGCCCTCGATGCGGTGGATGCAGCGACGAGATCCGAAACCATTCCCGCATGGAAAACAACTCGCAATCGGTTCGTTGCAGCGCTCGGCGTTGTCGTGTTGCTTATCGTCGCTGCGGGACTTGGCCTGTTTCGCGACTGGGGCAGCGGTTCGGCGGAAGATTTCGAGCGAACCATGTTGGTAGTGTTGCCGTTCGAGAACCTCGGCGACTCGGACGACGAGTACTTTTCGAACGGGATTACCCACGCAGTCACGGCCCGCCTCGCGGGATTGGCGGGATTGGGCGTCATCTCGCGCAACAGTGCGATGCAGTACAAGGATGCCGACAAGAGCACGCAACAAATCGGCGAAGAGTTGGGCGTTGATTATATCCTGCAAGGCACCATCCTCCGGGAACGACCGTCCGACCCGGCGAGTCGGGTACGAATCATCCCGCAACTGATCAGGGTGTCGGACGACACACATGTGTGGGCCGCGACATACGACGAAGACATGACCGAGGTTTTCGCCGTCCAAACCGATATCGCCGAGCGCGTAGCGGAGGGCTTGGATATTGCCGTGCTCGGGCCTGAGCGAAGGTTGCTACAGGGGAAGCCGACCGACGACCTGGAGGCGTACGAATATTACCTGCGCGGCCGCGATTATCTGTGGGGGGAAAGAGGTTGGACCGCAGAAGACGCCAACGTGCTGCAGATTGCAGTCGATATGCTCAACCGAGCCGTGCAACTCGACAGTGCGTTCGCTCTCGCGTACGCCGAGTTGGCGATAGCCCATTGGGCGTTGTACCGGAGTTTCATCGATCCCACCGAAGAGCGAGGAGCGAGTTCCGAGGCAGCGGTCGACAAAGCATTGGAACTCCAGCCTGACTTGCCAGAAGCCCACTTGGCGGCGGGCCTCTACTACTATTCCGGACCCGACCAGGATCACGAGCGAGCACTGGAGGAGTTTGAACTAGTGGCGCAGCGTCGACCCAACAACGGGCTGGCCCGGGAGTTGATCGGGACGTTGCGGGCTGCCCGGGGCGAATGGGACGAAGCTCTGGAGAACGCGGCCTGGGCAACCAATTTGGATCCGCGGTCGGCCGACCATGCGGGCTTCGCCGGATGGCTGCACTTGTTGGCACGGCGATATGCCGAAGCCGAACCTTACCTCGACCGCGCCACATCTCTGGCACCGGATCAAGCAGATCCATATTCCAACAAGGCTAACCTCTACCTGGCATGGTCCGGTGACACGGAGAAAGCTCGGGAGGTGGTCGATGAAATGATAACGAGAGTGTCCGCAGCGGCGGCCGCGACCGCCATGGTACAGAGCGCGAGGGTGCTCATCGCCACGGGTGATTACGACACAGTGTTCGAGCAGCTGTCGCCCGCCTCCTACAGGGGCCCCTTCCCGTTCAACTATTTCTACGTCAAAGCGGAATTCTATCGCCTGCGAAGCGAGCGGGATCTGGCCCACGCGTACTCCGATTCGCTCCTCACGGTAGTGGAGGGGTTGCGCGCTGAGCGCGGCGACGACGCGAACCTGAGTTGGTACCTCGCCTATGCATACGCTGGACTTGGACGTAAAGGAGAGGCGATTGAGTATGCAGAGCAGACGGCGTTGCTGCTTTCCCAGTCCAATAATTCATTGCGTAAGGCTTACATACAGCCGAACCTGATTTTGATCTACGCGATGGTCGGTGAGCACGATGCGGCTATGGACCAGATCGAACACCTGCTTTCCGTACCGTCCAGCATCTCGGTTCCATATCTTCGGGCTGCCCAATACCCCGCTTCGCTGCGCGACTACGCGCGCTTCCAGGAGCTGCTGGCGAGGTACGAGAACTAGCGGCAGCTATCCCGCAAGGTGAACCCGGACTCAACCGCCGCCGTTCAGTACCGCTGCCACGTCGCCCCGGGCCTCGAGTTCCCGATCGATCTGCCTACCGATCTCCTTCGCCCGCTCCAGTCGCTCACGCGACGTTGGCGTGTCGCGTCGGCGACAGTCAGTTCGCCGAGCCGCGAGTTTACTCGTGGGAAGCCGGCAGATTGGCAGTTGGGCAGATGGGCAAAAGGGGACGCTAGAAGACGGCCGAGGACGGTCCGATCTGTCGCTGATAGCGACGATCGTAGCGTCGCCTTGGCGACATTCGGTTCCCTGAGCGCGGTTTACGATTGTTGAATCCGTCGACGTATACCACTACCCGAGTGCCCTCGGTGGGCCCCTTCAGCGCATCAGCTTTCCCCATAAGTCACCCTGTGCCGAGGGTTGATTTTACGGGCGTTGACGCCGACATTGATATTAGCTGTTCGAACCCCCCCGGGGATCGCATCCCCGGCCCAACGGACCTCACTATGAGGTCCGTTTTCTTTGGTGCATTTTCTCATACCTTCACTCGGGTTCGGCCCGCCAGGAGCTACTGCAACAAACCTTGTTTTTGTCTCTCTAATTCGAGCCGCAGTGCACGCAGATCGTTGATTCCTCGATCCACCCAATCGATGGTTGCGGTGATCCGTTTCTGCTCAGGATCGATGGCATCGCGAAGGCATAGGTTCGCACAAAATCCGCAGGAACCCTCTTCTGGCCAACGGATGACGGGCCTCCCCGTCCTACAGTCAACCGCTTCGAACTACTGCCGGATCCCAGCCGCGACTCCGCTCGGACCCAGGTTCCGCCACAACGGGTTCGGCAACGGTCGCTGGCGCGGGTACACCTCGTCCAACGTGTCACCGTCGTACAGTCGCCCGTTCTTCATGACGTACTGGATCGCAACGCTGTTGCGCAGGTCGTCGAGCGGATTCTCGTTGAGCACGAGGATGTCCGCCAACTTGCCGACTTCCAGGCTGCCGAGGTCCTTTCCGAGCCCGATCGCCTCGGCGCCGTAGATGGTGGCGGCGCGGAGCACGTCGTGATTCGACGCCCCGCCCGACCCCATCGCCCACAGTTCCCAATGGTAACCCAACCCCTGGAACTGGCCGTGGCTGCCCACACCGACGCGCGCACTGTCACTCAACAGCTTGTTCACGAACTCGGCGTGCTTCATGAACACGTATTCCTCGTCGAGGAACCACCCCCCACGGCCCGGACTGCCACCGGCGCCGGTACCGCGGCGGCGCGTGCGCGTGTCGAGGCTCTCGTGCGGCGAGAACCGCTGCATCTTGGCGTCGTCGTGCGGGTTTTCTTTCGTGTAGAAGTAGTTCTCCCCGAACGGTCCGCCGTACGAGACGAGCAGCGTCGGACTGTTGGTCGTCTGCGATGCCTTGAAAAGCTTCACGACGTCGCTATAGATCGGGGCAATGGGTAACGCGTGCTCGATACCCGAGTAGCCGTCGATGGCGTGCGTGAGGTCCAGCTTGAAATCCAGCCCGCCCTCGGTGGTCGGCATCAACTCGAGTTCCTTCGCCGCCTGAATGATCCACTGCCGCTGCTGCCGGTTGCCCGACATGTACATCTTGAGCGTCTTGGTATCGTAATACCTGCTGTACCGCGTGAGCACTTCCTTGGCCTGCTCCGCGCTTCGGATACCTTCGCTGACGAACACGCCGGGACCTGTTGAGTAGATGCGCGGGCCCAACATTCCGCCGGTCTCGACGCGATCCTGATAACTCAGGACGTCGGTAAAGGCGGTCTGCGGATCCCTCGTCGTGGTGACCCCGTAGGCCAGATGGGCGACGAACTGCCACGCCTGTTCCGTATGAATCTCCGGAACGAGCCACTGCGGGTGGTAATGCGTGTCCACGAAGCCGGGGATGAGCGTCTTGCCGGAGACGTCGATGATCTCCGCACCCTCCGGCACCTCCACCGAGTCCCGCGCGCCGACCGCGACGATTCTGTTGTCCGTGACGACGATGTCGGCGTTCTCGAGAATCTCGTGTTCCTTCATCGTGATGACACGCCCGCCACGCAACACCACGGTGCCCCGCGGGATATCGCGCGGCTGGGTGACCTTGATACGCACCTCATCTGGCTCATAGAGCGTCGTGTCGGCCGTCGCGCTGTCGAGCCCAGCACGCACCGAATCGGCGCGGTGCGTAATCACGAACGCCCTCGCGCGCGCTTCCTCAGCCACACGCAACAGGCTGTCGGCCTTCACCTGCACCGAGTCCGCAATCAAGCCGCGGAGCATGACCTCCAGCGAGTCGGATACTTCCTCCTCGGCCTCCTTCAGGCTGTCGACCACCGCACGGGTGGCCTTGAGGCTATCGAGAATGCCACGGACGCCGATCGCATCGCGCACCTTGTCGCGCGCGTCGTCGACGATGCTGTCCTCGATCGCCTCGATCCTGCTCAGGTCGTACGTGAAGAGCGCGTTGCCGATGGCCCAGTGGATGCGGTTCCCGTCGGCGGTCCACGAGGGATGCTCCCCACCAATCACCGTCAGCTTCCGCACCATCACCGGCGCGCTGTTCGGGCTCGCCACCGACACCGTCGGTACCTCGCCGCCCACCTCGGGGATGTCGATCGTGTAGAGGTGGCTGCCCACCTGCGCGACCGCGCGACCGCCCTGCGGCGAGATCATCACGAGCCCCGCCGGCGGCGCTCGCGGCGCATCCTCGAGTTCCTGCTGCAACGGATCGGGCCGTGGCGTCGGGAACACGCGGCGCGGCAACTGCTCCCACTCGCTGGCGTGCGGCGAGCCGATCCCACCGAACGGTGGCGCTCCGCGCACACGAAGATGCTGTTTCACATCGGTACCGTCCCAGCGGAACGACACCAAGCCCTCGGCCGGGCTATAGGCGTAGATTCGATCGGGCTCATCAATGCGGAAGTGCGCCACGTCGCGACTGCCCGTCGGGGCGATGAGCGTGGCATCGCCGCCGTCCGCGGGTACCCACACGAACTCTCCACCCAGCGGGCCGAAGAACACGTCGGGCGCCTTCTTCAATTCGCGCGCGGCGCCGCGGGTGGCGACGATGCGCTGCCCGTCCGGAGACCATGCGAGGTTGTAGTAGAGTGCCGCGGCCGTCGAGAGACGCTGCGGGGGACTCGAGCCGTCGGCCGCTACCTTGACGATGTGCCCACCCGCGCTGTCATCCCACGTCACGAACGCCAATTCAGTGCCGTCCGGCGACCACACCGCGTGGAACTCTCCCACGTCTGCGTCCGTTACCCGGCGGGCTTCACCGTCGGGCATGTCCTTGACCCACAAGCGATCGAACGCGGTGAACGCGAGCTGGCTTCCGTCAGGCGACGCGATCGGATGGCGGATCTGCTTTGCGGTAACCGCCTCCGTCGTATCGACCGTGTACTCGAACTTCACTTCCGGACCGACGTCCAAATCGACGTCCACCTCGAACGGAATGTTGGTGGGTTCGCCACCGTCCATCGGCACGCGCCAGATCTTTCCCCCGTACGACACGACGACGGCGCGCGAGTCGGGCATGAAGCTGTAGCCAGGCAACACGTCGAGCGTTGCACGTGACTCCATATCGTCGCGCTGCACCGGATAGACGAGCCAGGACTCTTCACCCGTGACGAAGTTGCGTTTTCTCAACCCCGTGTCGGTGTCCTCGCGGGTTCCGTACACCAACCACTGGCCGTCCGGCGAGATGGCGGGACGGAAGCCGGACCCGTAGCGCGCCGTGAAACGCGTGGCGCTGCCATCTTCGCGGTCGTAACGGTAGAGCTGGTACTGCGGGAAGATGGCGTTGTACTGCCAGTCGCCGCTGCGGCCGGCGTACCATATGTAACGTCCGTCAGGACTCACCGCGGCACCGACCGTCTTGAACGTCGCGGGGTTTCGGATGATCGGCAGCGGACTCCGCCGACGCACGTTCAACATCTGGAGCTTGGCCGTGCGGCCCAAGCCAGTCGAGCGACTTACCACGATGTGCTCACCGTCGGGCATCCACTCGGGAGACACGTACAAGTTCCCGTTCCCCTGCGTGATCCGGGTCGTGTCCGCAAAGTCGAGCCGCATGGTCCAGACATTGTCGCCGCCACTCCGGTCGGAAATGAATACCACCGACTCGCCGTCCGGACTGAACCGCGGCTGCGCGTCGAACGCCATGCCCTTGGTGATCCGCGTCGCCTTGCCACCTTCGATCGGCAACGTGTACAGGTCGCCTAGCAAGTCGAACACGATGGTCTGGCCGTCCGGGCTCACGTCGAGGGACATCCACGTGGCCTCGGTGGCGGTGAACTTCGCTTTCCGATCCGCCTTGAGCGGGAGCGGTTTCTTGCTATCGTCGTCGTCGTCACCACCGCCCCGCCGGCCCGGCTCCTGAGCCAACGCGGACGTCGACGCCAGGGTGGTGAAAAGAAAAGCCGCTGTCAGGGCGCGCATCGAGACCGTTCGTGTCGTTTTCATCGGGCACCTCCACGCGTGCTGGATTGCGGGGTAGGCGCGATGTGGCGCCACCGCTCGTCGGCGGCAGCCTGTTGCCGCGGCCATATCTCGTCGAGCGTGTTACCGTCGTAGAGACGCCCGTTCTTCATCACGTAGCGAATGGTGTTGCTGTTCCGGATGTCGTCCAGCGGGTTTTCGTTCAGCACGACCAGATCGGCCAACTTGCCGGCCTCGATCGAGCCCAGGTCGCGACCCAATCCGATCGCTTCGGCACCCATGATCGTCGCGGCGCGAAGCGCGTCGTGATTGCTCATCCCACCGCTTTGCAGCGCCCAGAGCTCCCAGTGATAACCCAAGCCCTGAAGCTGGCCGTGGCTGCCGATGCCCGTGCGTCCGCCCCCCTCGACCAGATCCTTGATCCACGCCGAGTGCCTCTTGAACACGTACTCCTCCTCCATGAACCACCCACCTGGCCCGGGGCCGGGGTTGCGGCGCCGGATCTTGGCATCCAGTTCTGCTTTGGGTGTGAAGTGGGCGAGCTTCTCGTCACCCACCACATCCTCGTTCGTGTAGTAGTAGTTCTCGGCCCATGGACCTCCGTACGCCACGAGCAACGTGGGGGTGTTGGTCGTCTGCGAGGTCTTGAACAACTCGACGACATCGTTGTACGCCGGAATGATCGGCATGGTGTGCTCGATCCCCGGGTACCCGTCCATGGCGTGGGTCATGTCGAGCCGGTAGTCGAGCCCACCCTCCGTGGTGGGCATCAGTCCCAGCTCGCGCGACGCCATGATCAACCACTGACGCTGCCGGCGGTTGCCGGACATGTACATCTTGAACGTCTTGGTGTCGTAGTAGTCGCTGTAACGCCGCAACACGTTGCGCGCGTCATCTAAACTGTTGAGGCCCTCGCTCGAGAACACTCCCGGACCGGTCGAGTACACGCGCGGACCGGGCATCAGTCCCGCATCCACACGATCAGAATACACCAGCACATCGGTCGTCGCAGTCTGCGGATCGCGCGTCGTCGTCACTCCGTACGCGAGGTTGGCCAGGTAAATCCAGGGACGCGTCCAGTGCAGCCCCCACAAATTCCACATGTGGGCGTGCGTGTCCACGAATCCGGGAACGATCGTCGTGCCCGTCACGTCGATCACCTGCGCGCCGTCGGGTGCCGGGGCCATCGGAGTCACGCGCAAGATCCGGTTGTTCTCGATGACCACGTCGGCGTTCTCCATCACCTCGTCACCGCGCATCGTCACCACGCGTGCACCACGCAGCACCACGGTGCCCTGCGGAATGTCCCGAGTGACTTCGATCCCGACACGGATCTCGTCGGGCCGGTACTTCGACTGTTCCACAGCAACCGAATCGGCGCCCGCACGGCGGAGGCTGTCTTCCACCGCCTCCGCGCGGTCCACATCGTACGTCACGAACGCGTTGCCGATTGACCAGTGCACCGTGCGGCCGTCCGCGCTCCACACGGGGAACTCCCCGCCGATGTCGGTCAGCTTCCGGACCGGCATCTGCGCACTGTCGGGCTTGGTCACCAACACCGTCGGGACCGGCCCGCCGGTCTTGGGCACCGTGATCGTGTAGATGTCGTTCACCACCTGGGCCAGTGCCAGATCGCCCTGAGGGGCCATCATCACGAACCCGGCGGACGCCTGCGGAATGATCTCTCGGTTGTCCGTTTCTTCCTTGCTGTAGTCCCGCGGCATCAAGAGGTCCGACGTCGGCGAGATCTCGTAGGCACCGGAGAAGACGGGGATCCGCCACGTCACGCGCAGGTGACGCTTGAGGTCGGTGTTGTCCCAACGCGTCGAGACCAGCGCAATGGTACGGGGCTGCCCGTTGGCCGCCGGCGCGACGCCATAGGAATAGATTCGGTCCGGATCGCTTTCGGTGAAGTGCGGGCCTCTACGACCACCGGTCGGGCCGATCACGGTCGTCTCGCCGCCGTTTGCCGGCACCCACACGAATTCGGGGCCGAGGCCCTGGAAGACGAAGGCATCGATGGATTCCTGGAGATTCCGCGCGTCGGACCGGATCGCGACGATGCGCTCCCCGTCCGGGGACCAGGCCGTCTGCTGGTAGTACGCCGAGGCGGTCGTCAACTGGCGTGGATTGCCGCCGGTCGAGCGCACGCTCTTGATGTGTCCCTGGTTGTCGTCCCAGGTCACGTATGCGATAGCATTGCCGTCGGGCGACCAGGTCGGGTAGTACTCGCCGACATCCTCATTGGTGAGCCGCTCCGGCGTTCCGTCCGGCAGGTCCATCACGTAGAGCCGGTCGAGGGCCGTGAACGTGAGCCTCGTCCCGTCGGGGGAAGGCCGGGCGTCCCGGATCTGCTTCACCGTGAAGGTGGGTGTGTCCTCGATCGGGTACTCGAACTTCACTTCGGGACCCACCGCCACCTCGGCGTTCACCGTGAACGGGATCTCGGTCGGGTCCGAACCGTCTACCGGCACGCGCCAAATCCCGCCGCCGTAGGAAATCACCACGGCGCGGGAGTCAGGCGTAAAGGAATAGCCCGGAAGCACATCCATGCTGGCGTAGGACTCCTGATCGTCCCGCTGGATCGGGTAGGCCAGCCAGTTCTCCTCGCCAGTGGCCAGCTCTCGCAGCACCAAACCCGTCTCGGCGTCGTGCCGCGAACCGTACACCAGCCAAGTCCCGTCCGGGGACAGGGCCGGCCGGAAGGCCGAGCCATAGCGCGAGCTCATCCTCGTCTGCGTGCCCGTCTCGCGATCGTAGACGCCAAGCTGATACTGCGGGAGGATCGCGTTGTAGCTCCACGCCCCCCGGCGTTGCCCGTACCACACGTAGCGTTCGTCGGAGCCGAAGGCCGGCCCCAAGAGTCGCATGGCGCGGGACCCCGTGGTCATGTTGATGCCGATTCCCCCGCGCACGTGGTACAGCCAGAGCTTTTCCAGCCCCTGGAGGGGCGCCTGGCGGGAGACGACGATGTAGTTGCCGTCGGGGGTCCATTCGGGAGACATGTAGGCGCTCCCGACGCCTTTGGAGAGCGGCCGGACGTCGCTGCCGTCGGCGGCCATGAGCCAGACGTTGTCGTCACCGCTCCGGTCGGAGACGAACACAATCTCCCGTCCGTCGGGACTGAACCGCGGGCCCATATCGTGCGCGATGCCCTGGGTGAGCCGCGTCGCGGTGCCCCCCTCAATGGGGATCGTGTAGAGATCTCCGAGCAGATCGAAAACGATGGACTGCCCGTCCGGGCTCACGTCCAGGGAGATCCAGGTCCCTTCGGACGTGGCGAACCGTGCCCATCGGGCGGGTTGTAAGGGAAGCTCGTCTCCGCCCGATCCATTACCCTGGGCCAAAAGGCCTGGACTGGGGACGGACGTGACGAGCAGCGCGAATGCGGCGACCAAAACGCCGCGCCAACGATGCGGGTGCATAGGCTGACTCCGAAACGTGTTGAAACAGAAGGTTGGAATGGCTCTATAGTGTTGAGACACAGTTACACCGAAAAAAGCTGCGGGGTGCGGATGCCGGGTTGAGGCCTTGGAAAATAGGGCAATGGTCGGGTGGCGGGTACCCGGTGGGGAGGAGGCCGGGCGATTTGCCGCGCCGAGTGATGCTTGAGGGGGGGCGTCGTGTGCCGAGCCCGTCCGACCTCAGCTTTGAGCGGTCGGCAACGGGCCTTGGTTCCATGTCCGCCATGTGCACGACATCCCACGTCATCGCCCGCCGTCGTTCGAGCGTTGACAAACGCTCGCTCGGCGCTGCGCGAGGCGCCTTGACCAAGGCGCCGAAACTCGCGGCGCGTAACTCATGACCCGCAGCCTACCCAGCGGCCGAGCGCGGGTTGATAGGGGTCAGGGAGATCAGGGATCAAGTTGCAGGTGGCAGGGGTTTCATGTTAAGAGATCGCAGATCGGGACTAGACGCTGATCGTTACAGAACGGTCGGCCACAACTGCAGAGGATTCCGCCGTCTTGAGAACGCTTCTCGTCACAATCGTCACAGTCCTGGTGGCCGTGCCCGCTCTGGCCCAAGCACCCGCCGTTGGCAGCTGCTACGACATCCACGTCGGTCCCTGGAAATCCGAAGGCGATGCCTCGCCAACCAGCCCGGAATTCGAGCCGCCGAGCCGGGTGCGGTTCTCAGGCACGCCCAGAGCGGACGGGTTCCCTGACTGGCGGCTCGAGGTGGCACCCAACGCGCTTCCCAGTGCGCATATCTCTGCGGGCTGGAAGGTACGCGGGGACACGCTCTTCGTGAGTTGGTCCAGAGAGTTCACCGGCCTGTACGCTACGTTGCTGCGGGATGGCGCTGGGTGGGAAGGAGAAGCGCGCAGCTCCGGCGACGTGATGCCGTGGCCGGTAGAACGCCGATCGATCCGACTCGAACTGGCCGACTGCGCAACCATGCCACCCGTCACCGCAGCAGATGATCCGTTCATTCGCCGCAGTGTCGACTTGAACGGCGGCGAGGAGCTGGCAGTTGGCGAGCCGCTTCCGAAGCGTTCCGATTGGCGCATACGCGGCAGCCGAGGCCGCTCTCGGATGGCGGGAGCCATCGTCGGACCGCCGTTTGAGGATGCGGCCGAGGTGGACATCCGACTCAACCGCGACTCGATAGTCCGATGGATCGGTCTCCGGTTCCCACGGGACGTCACTGTGAACGACCTCATTGACCGGTTGGCCGTTGCGATGGGATCACCTACCGATCGGTTCCAGGAACAGGGCACCGATGGTATCGTGGACATGGCATCCTGGCGCAATCGAACGACATCCTTTTGGATCATGCGATACGGCCCCGATTCGCCGGCGACTATTGCGATGAGCGATCCGAGGATTGCGAGATAGCGGAACCTTTGCGTGCAACGCGCGTAGGGAGTGCAACACTTCCGTCGCACCTCCACCGTCCACTGCCAGCGTAAGCGGGAAATGGCCTCGAAGCGCTGCGCGACGGTTTCTTTGCGTGTGGGCGGAAGTCGTTATGCAACAATGACTTCGGTAACACACAAACTCCTAAACGAGGTTTGGATGAGCAAGCTACTTCCCCTGATGGCACTGACCGTCTTCGCGAGCACTCAGCTTCAGGCCCAGCAGTTCGGGGCCTACTCCGCGATCCGAAACGGCGAGATTCTCATAAGTGAGCCGGTCAATCGGACCGACGC
>JADFPO010000168.1 GCA_022562295.1 Gemmatimonadota bacterium | reverse complement strand
CGGTCCCAAGTAGATCGCCACTCCACGAGGGATCCGTCGCCCTCAGCTTTCACTTGTACCTGTCCTACGTAATTATCGACTTCGCCGGAAGACACCGGTGACGGGCCGTCGTCGACACTGTAGCGGAACGTCATGTTGTCGGCGTCCACCTCGAGCAAGGTCTCGTGGAAGGCATCGTTCAGAACTCGCTTGGCGCCCAGCTCATCCCCTCCCTTGTCACCCACCACCTCGAGCTTCTCGACGACATTAGGGGCCCACGACATGTCGTGGAAGTTGCGAATTGACGCCCAGACCTGGTCGGCCGGTACGTTGATCGTGATTGACTGAAGGGTCTTGCCCATTTTTCCCCCATTCGGATGGTCGAGTGTTCGTGGGTCACGTAACGGTGATCGAGCTTCGGATTATGACGACGGGATCGTCGTGGGCAACCTACGCTACTAACGACTCACAACTCACGACTCACTACCCACCGCCTACCATCCCAACACATAATCACTCTTCGCCGGACTCACCCCACCGAACATCACGCCGGTCACCGGATCGATCATCACCATCTTCACGGCGCCCGCGCCTGACAGTGCCATGCGATACGGCTGCTGCAGCGGGACGACTTCGACGCGGTGGCCTCGTTCGGCCAGTTCCTCGCCGATCACGTCTCCCAACACCACGGGCATCGTGAGCATGCCGCGCACTCGGCCGGGATACATCGACGCCGCGAAGGCGCTGCTGGTGACCGTGGCGGCCTCGACCGCCTGCTGCACGTTCATGCCGAAATGCACGACGGCGAGAAACGCCTGGAGCATCGCTTGCGGCTGGTTGTCGCCGCCGGGGGTGTTCCACGCCAGATAGGGTTTCCCGTCCTTGAGTGCCAACGCTGGGTTGACGGTGTGGCGCGTGCGCTTGCCGGGCACCAGTTCGTTCACATCTCCCTCGTCCAGCGAGTAGTAGGGCATGCGGTTGTTGAGCACGATACCCGTCTCATCCACGAACATGCCGCTCCCGAACGTGCCGTTCACGCTGTGCGTGACGGAGACGAGGTTGCCGAACCGGTCTGCGATGGAGAACGACGAAGTCTCACCACTTTCTTCCGGAGCCGCTTCGGATCGCTCTACGGTTTGTGATCCGCTTTCGTACTCCGCCGCTGCTCCATCGGCCACGGCGCGCCCCGCTCGTGGGTCTCCCGCGGGCGCCACGGTCATCGCGCGATCCATCCGGATCAGCTCGCGGCGCTTCGCCGCGTAGTCTTTTGACAGCAGCGCGTCCGTCGGCACGTCGACAAACTTGGGATCGGCCACGTACCGGTTGCGGTCGGCGAACGCCAACTTCATGGCTTCGGTGACGACATGTACGTAGTCTGCCGAGTTGTGCCCCATCTCGACCAGATCGAATCCCTCGAGGATGTTGAGCGCGATGAGCATCACGATGCCCTGCGAGTTGGGCGCGCTCTGGTACACATCCAGTCCGGCATACGTCGTCGATATGGGAGACGTCTCCTCGGCGTAGTACCCGGCGAGGTCGTCGTAACGCAACAGACCTCCCTCCCGCTCGTAGACGCTCGCGATGCGCCTGGCCAAGTCGCCACGATAGAACACGTCTATCCCACCGCGGGAAATCGCCTCCAGCGACCGAGCGAGGTCACTCTGTACGAACACGTCGCCGGCGCCAAACGGTTTCCCCTCCGGCATGAGCACCGAGAGTGACGACTGGTAGGGAGAAATTTTCTCCACGGCCCGGGCGTGGTAGCCCGATGCCCAGAAGTCCACGGGGTGCCCGTCGCGCGCAGCCCGGATGGCGGGTGCGAGGATTTGGGCGTACTCCATCGTTCCGTACTCGAGGAGTGCCAAGTCGAACCCGCCCGCCATGCCGGGAACGTCTGTCGCCAGCGGACCAGCGTTCGGGATCTCGCCCAACTCGGTGTAGAACTCACGCGTGGCCAAACCGGGTGCGGGCCCAGTGCCGTTGATGAACACCACCCTGTCCTCGGCGGCGACGTAGGCCAGTATGAACCCGTCTCCGCCGATGCCGGCCTGGTGCTGCTCGACCACCGTGGTCATGTAAAACACCGCGGCCGCCGCATCGAACGCGTTTCCGCCGGCCCGCAGGATCTCCATTCCAGCGATCGTCTCGAGGGGATGTTCCGCGGCCACCATTCCGAACGTGCCCATCACCACCGGGCGCCAGAATGGTCTCCCGTCCGGCTCCTGGGCCAACACCTCGCCGATGTTGAGAGAAGAGGTCAGCACCAACAGGGCCGCCGTCGCTACGATCGCTGGCATACGTGACATGATTCACCTGACCAGAAGACGTGATGCCGTCATACTCGCTCGCGGAACGCGAGACGGCAAGGGTAGACGAGGCAGGCGGGCGGACAAAACGGACGATCGAAGACGATCTAGGACGATCGGGACGGTCGTCCCCGGCAAGAGACTCGTGGTTCGAAGCTGGCAGCTCGCAGCTCAGGCTACTACTCACCACTCACGACTCACGACCCACGACCCACCACCCACTACCCACCGTCCACTACCACTCCCATCAGCTTCAACAACCGCAAGGCGTTGGTAGACGTGGCGATGCCGGGGCGAAGCTTGTAGTCGAATGACAATGTCGCTTCATCCGCGTCGCTGTTCGGCTCGATGACCTCCGAAAAATGCACGGGGTGGCTGGCCTGTCTCAGCTCGTTCGTGTCGGCGAGCGTCAAGTCGTGGGTGGTGACGGCACCGATCGTCTCGAGTCCTAGCAGTTCGCCGAGGATGTTTCGCACCGCCACCTGCCGCTCCGCCGTGTTCGTGCCCTGCAGAATCTCATCCAACAAATAGAGGAAGTCGGCGTTGTCCCGGCGGTGTGAGCGTGCAGCGTCGACAATACTTTTGAGTCGCATCACACCAGCCATGAAGTACGACACTCCTTGCGCGAGCGAATCATGCACGCGCACGCTCGTGTACATCTTCAGGGGGCGCATGCTGAATCGCGTGGCGCACACCACGCTGCCGGCTTGCGCGAGGACCACGTTGACGCCGATCGCCCGCAGCAGCGTGCTCTTACCGGACATGTTGGAGCCGGTTACGAGAAGAAAGGTATGGGCCGGCCCGATCTGTACGTCGTTGACCACCCGCACGCCGTCATTCAGCAACGGATGGCCCAATCCCCTCGCGTCGATTATCGACGGTCCGTTCGGATCGACCTCGGGAACAATCCAATGCGGGTTGTCGTGCGCCAGTCCTGCCAGCGCCGACAGAGCTTCGGCACTCCCCAACGCTTCGAGCCAGCCGCGGGCACGCTGGCCAGACCGTTGTCTCCATTTGATCAATCCGCTCGCGACGTGGAAGTCCCACAGCAGGAGGATCTGAAGGAAGAAGTAGCCCGACGATCGGCGCACATCTCCCAAGTGTACCAGGCCATGGATCCGGCGCAACTCTTTCAAAGCGGAATCATTGGGTAGGCGAACGCGGGCTACGAGGTCTTTCATGCTCTGGGATGCAAAGTCGTTGGAAACGATCGTCTCCAGCATCTTTGCGTACCTTAGAAACGCTTCCTCGCAAGCCGAAAGCACATCCAACGACGCGTGAATGCGTTTGCGATGAGCCCCTGTCAACAGCGCGTTCACGAAGATGGGAACGATCCACAGGACGCCGACAGCGCTTCCCAGGAGCCATATCACGAAGAGCCACACGCCGGCCGCGCCCATCAGGGGCCCGACAACCCGACCGACCGACACGGCCGCCGCCGGTTCGACGATTGCATCCGTCGATTCCGCCCATTGAAGAAACCCTTCGACTTGAGCACCACTCACGTTTCCCACTCCCAAACCCTGTGCTTCGAGCTGCTGGCGGAACTCGAGCAGCGGCGCCAACTCCGCGACCGCCTGCTGCCGAGCCGCAATGTCGCGAGGCGGCGCGGGATTACATAGCCAAGCAGACAACGTCTCGTTGCCAGGCGCCGTGCGCACGCTCCCCAACAACCGCATCAGTGATGCGTTGCCGAAGAGATCCAAATCTTCCGCGTAAGGATGCTCGGCGGGGAGAGCCGCCGCTTCAGCGCCCACCTCGAGCGCATCCCAGTCTCGCTCCACTCGCGCTCTCGCCTCTTCATTGACCGTCACCATGGCTTCTAATGCGTCGAGCTCTCTCTGCGCCCGCCTGAAGAGCGCGACAAGACCAAAGAACAACGCCATGAAGGCGGCGGCGAGGGTCGAGAGCGCAAGCCTCACGGAGGGAAAGTCGACCGCGGCGATGGCCGCCACGACCGCGAGAAGGAAGACGATGAGTCGCAGGTTGGATAATCGCCCAGAGCGCGTGGCAACTGCGCCGCGTTCTTTATGAAAACGTGCGACGCGACCTTCGTACAGGCGTCGCGCATCGAGAGCGCCGGTGTTGTTATCCGAGGAACGGTCGGAGGTCACGCAGCGCGAGAGATCTCGACGCGGGCGTCGTTGAAGCAGGCTCCACCAGCAACGACGTTGACATCGGCGGGACACAGCGCGGTCGACGTAGCGCCGTTCCGCGAACTCTTACGCCATGCGCCCTTTGGCATCGACACCACACCGGGGCGAACCGATGAACGTACGGCTACCCGGCAGACAACCTCGCCGAGATCGTTGAAGACACGAACTTCATCTCCATCCTTGATCTCCCGCTCGGACGCGTCCGCCGGATGAATGGTGACCACGAGTTCATCGTAGTTGAACTCACCGAGCGTGCTCGAGACCAGTCGTGCAGTAGCCGGGCTGATGAGGGCGAGCGGGTAGTCGTCGCTCTGGACCGGATCGAAGCGGTACGGTGCCGTCCCGAGTTCCGCCGGCGTCATCTCGATCTTCCCGTCCCGAGTGAGCGGCCTGACGGTTCGGAACTGGATAGGTGTGCCGTCAGGGTATTCACACCACTGTGCCCGTCCCTGCTCCAGCAGTTCTCCATCTCCGCGCGTCTCGCCCACCATCAACCCGTCAGCAACCTTGCGCACGTAATGCTGTGTGTCCCAATGAAACGGCTCGTCGTCCCACCCCATGTCGCGTCCGAGAGCGGCAAACACATCCGGATTCGACCGGGCTTCGCCGCGGGCGGGGATTACCGGACTGATTCCGCCGACGACGTAGGTCCCATAGGAGACGCGCACGTCGTCATGTTCCAAAAACGTTGTGGCAGGCAGGAGGATGTCCGCGTACGCCGCCGAGTCGGTGTGCACTTGATCGAACACCACGGTGAACAGGTCGTCTCGCAACAGGCCTCGGATGACCGCGTTCTGATCCGGGACGGTCACCACCGGGTTGCAGTTGTAGACGAAAAGCGCCTTCACCGGGGGAGCGAGGGGGGGGTCGAATTCATCCGCCAGCGCCCGCCCGAGCTGGGACATGTTGATTGTGCGTGTCTTCCAGTCGGTCGTGCCGAGCACTTCGCTCATGCGCGAGCGGATTGCACCGTTGTTACTCAAGGTGTAGCCACCGCCTCGCACGCCGAACTTGTTCAGTAGCGCCGGCATCGCGAGGATGGCGGCGACGGCCTGGCCGCCGTTGCGGTTCCGCTCCAACCCCCAGCCCACGCGAATGACCGCGGGACTCGCCTCCACGTACCGCTCGCTCAGCAGCTCGATATCTTTCTCCTTCAATCCGGTGACCGACGCCGCACGTTCGAGCGGCCAATCGCCGGCACGGTCCAGCAGTGGCTCGATTCCCTTCGTATGCTGCTTCAAGAAGGTGCGTTCGAGCAATCCGGCGCGGTCCCACAGGCGGATCATCGCCAGGGCCAAGGGCAGATCGGCGCCCGGCAGCACGGGGAGATGCAAATCGACTTCGTGGTCCGAGAAGTTGCGCCGCGGGTCCACCGCCACGATGAACGCCCCGAGCCGCTTGGCTTCGCGAAGAAACGGCACCAAATGAATCGATGATGCCTTGGGGTTGACTCCCCATAGGATGATGCACTTGGCCGCGGGAAAATCCGAATAGGCCACGCCCGGCATCTTGCCGTACATAGCCATCGCGACTGCCGTCGTGGGGCCGGCACAGAGAGTCTTCTGGATGCGAGACGCGCCGAGCCGCGCGAAGTACAGATCGTCGATGAACCCGTCCGTCAGCAATCCATTCGACCCACCGTAGTTGTACGGCAGGATCGCCTCGCCACCCCATTCGCTCGCAATGTCGCGAAAGCGACCATTCACTTCCGCGATGGCATCGTCCCAGGAAATCCGCTCGAACGCGCCCTCGCCTTTCGGCCCCACGCGTCGCATCGGGTGGAGCAAACGGTCCTCGTGGTACACCCTCCGCCCAAAGTCACGCACCTTGCTGCAGATGAACCCACCCGTCATCGGGTGACAGTCGCCGGCCGCGATCTCGGCGATGCGGCCGTCTTCGACCGTGACCGAGAGACTGCACGTGTCGGGACAATCGAGCGGGCAGAATGTGGAGTGGACGGTAGGCATGGGGGGAATTTACTTGAGCTATGGGCCATGGGCTATGAGCTTTGGGCTTTGGGCTTTCGACTTGCCGGCTCACAGCTCAGAGCCCAGAGCCCAGAGCCCAATCCCTGACACCCGCCCCCTGACACCTGATCAATTTCTCCCCGCGTCTGACAACATCTCCCGCGCGGCGTTGTAGCCCGGCGCCCCAGTAACGCCTCCACCCGGGTGTGAGCCCGCTCCACACAGGTATAGGTGTCGGATCGGC
>JADFPO010000048.1 GCA_022562295.1 Gemmatimonadota bacterium | reverse complement strand
CCCGTCGGCAAAATACTGTTCCTCGGAAGCACTCAAGTTCTCCAGTGGCAGCACGACGATCCTCGGCACGTCACTTGACGCATCGCCGGGGGCCACGGTACGTATGCCAAGCCAGACTCCCAAGACGGCCACCAGAGCTGCTGCGCCAACCGCATACCATCGGTTTCTCGCAGTCGCACCAGTGGCTGCTGTAGAGGCCGTCTGCGTCACCACTCGCCGATCCAACGCCGTTGCCAACTGCCCCGCCGGACTAAACCGATCCGCCGGAGCCTTGGCCAACGCACGGGCAATGGTACCCGCAATCTCCGCTGGCACCGCTGGCCTGAGATTCGTTATCGGCGGTGCCTCAACAGTGATGTGCTGATGCACGATGCTCTCAACCGTGGGGCCAGTGAACGGCGGTTGTCCGCCAAGCATCTCGTACAACACGCATCCGAGGCTGTAGACGTCACTCCGTCCGTCGAGATCGCTGGTCCCTGCGGCCTGTTCGGGGCTCATGTACTGAGGCGTCCCAATGGACACGCCCGTTTCGGTCAGCTTCTCGCCACCAGCCGCATGAATGGCTCGTGCAATCCCGAAGTCGGCCACGACAGCGTGACCTTCTTCGAGCAGAATATTCTCCGGTTTAATGTCGCGGTGAATGACATCGTGCTTGTGTGCGGAGTTGAGGGCGTCGGCCACTTCACTCGCGATCTTCACCGCGTCCTCAACCGGGAGCTGCTTCTCACGATTCAGCCTATCCCGCAGCGACTCACCCTCGATGTAAGGCATGACGTAGTAGAGGAAGCCATCGGCTTCACCGGAATCGTAGAGCGGGAGGATATGCGGATGATGCAGATTGGCGGTTACTTCGATCTCGCGCAGGAAACGCTCTGCTCCGAGGACGGCAGCCAGCTCGGGACGTAGGACTTTGACAGCGACAGGCCGGTGATGCTTGATGTCCTCGGCCAGATAGACCGTCGCCATACCACCAGCCCCTAGCTCCCGCTCGATGGCGTAATGGTCGGCTAAGGCAGTCTTGAGGCGGTCGAGGAGGTCTGGCACGGCATTTGGCCTTGTGGCGACGCCTCTACAATACAGATTCAGACTCTAAGCGGCCAGCCTACGCGCCCCAATGGGCGAACCCATATTTATACGCCCCTGCGAGCGTATACGCATCGGGCGTCGGGCTAGCCCTTCGGTCGCGTCAGTTTCCCACCTTCGCCTTCAACTCCTCGAACAAGCGTCGCCTGATACAGCTCCCCAGCCACACCTTGCGGTGCCGGGCCTCGTCCTTCCTTTTAGTGTTCGACCTAAGTGTTCGACAGGCCCGAGGCGCCAACCGATGGGTTGGCAGTCCATGACGCCCCCCACCCCGACCCCGAGACCGAGGTACCAACGATGGCCCGCACCCCGACACATTACACCGTGATTCCCTTTCTCCTCCCGCTCGCCGCAGCCGCGACGGTTCTGACGCCGCTTTCGGTTCGCGCGCAGGAGCAGACGACGACAGACGCGCTGACGACGGAGGCGTTTCTCCGGCCGCCGGAGGAAATCGCGCGGGCCGTGCTCGCACCCCGCTATCTCAACATCACGCTCGGCAATCCGAGCCCTGACGGGCGATTCTTCGTGCAAGAGCAAGGAGACGGGCCGCCGAGCATGGCGTCGTTTGCGGAACCGTTCTACCGGTTAGCCGGCCTACAGATCGATTGGGAGGCCAATCGCGCGCGGCAGCTCTCCACGCGGAGCGGCGCCGGTCTCCAACTGACCGATGCGGCTACGGGGCGCACGACGGCCATCCAAGTGCCGGACGGTGCCAGGGTCTCGGGGCCGACCTGGTCGCCCGACGGGTCGCAGCTCGCGTTCTTGGTCCACTTCGAAGACGAGACGCATATCTTCGTGGCTCACCCAAGCAACGGACGATCGCGGCAGGTCAGCCGGTCTCCCGTGCTGGCGACCCTGTTCACCTCCCTCGCCTGGACGCCTGATTCGCGGTCGATCGTGACCGTCCTGCTTCCGGAAAATCGCGGGGCACCGCCCGTCAAGCCGGCCGTCCCGACCTCACCACAGGTCCGCGTCACCACACCCGAGAAGAACACAATCCGGACGTACCCTGACCTGCTCGAGGGTCCCTACGAAAAAGAGTTGCTGAAGTATTACGCCACGGGGCAACTCGCCGTGCTGGATGTCGAGCGACGCGCCGTGCGGCGAATCGGCCAACCGGCCATGATCAGCGACGTGGATGTGTCGCCCGACGGGACGTACGCGCAGGTAACGACCATGCGCGCGCCGTTTTCCTACATCGTCCCGCAACGCCAGTTCGCCAGTGCCACCGAGGTCTGGAACCTCGAAGACGGGGCCGTCCTCGCGCTGTTGAGCGAGCAAGAACTGCGCGACGGGGCGCCCCGAGACACCACCGACGGCGATCCGGACAAACGCAACTTCGCGTGGCGCCCAGATGGCGGTCTGAGCTTCCTCCAGTTGGTACCGCGCGAGCCGGGCGACAGCTCAGAGACGAGCGACGAGGAAGGCCCGGACGGTCGCCGCTCGAGACGGCAGGATCGCGTCTTCCACTGGGCGGCCCCGTTCGACGACACCTCCATGACCGTGGTGTACGAGAACAACACCCGGCTCCAGAGCGTACGCTACTCGGCCGACGCGCAGACCTTGTTCCTCACCGAGCAACGGGGTGACAACGCCCACGACTACGCCGTGTTCCTGAGCGAGCCCGAGACGAAGCACACGATTTGGAGAGGGCACCGGCCAGGCGGCCGGTTCGGCGGCCGTCGAAGGGATGGTCGATTCCCGTCGCTTCTGACGAAGACCCTGGAGAACGGCACCACGGCGGTGCGCCTCTCGTCGGACGGGAACAGCGTCTTCCTGTCGGGAACCGAGTATCACGACAACCCCGTGCAAGACGGCCCACAGGCATATATCGACCGAGTCGAGATCCGGAGCGGTGACAAGACCCGTATTTACGAGAGCGACAACGACAACGTCTTCGAGCGCGTGCTCGCCGTGTTGAACGACGACGCGACCCGGCTCGCCGTCTCTCGGGAAGGGCCGACGGACGTGGCCGATTCGTATATCCGGGACGTGACGAACGGCGAGCTGCGCCAGCTCACCGCGAACACCGATTACACGCCGGACCTCACCCGCGCTCAGCGCCGGCGCTACGCGATCCAGCGGGTGGACGGTCTCGAGATCGCCGTCAACGTGACCCTGCCGCCGGACTGGGGCGGCGAGCGTCTCCCCGGCATGATCTGGTTCTACCCGCGCGAATATACGGACCAGGACAACTACGACGAGCAGGTGCGTGACCTGTACAACAAGAACCGCTTCCCCACCATCGGCGTCCGGTCGATGGAAATTCTGGTGAGCCAAGGCTATGCGGTCATTCAGCCCGATGCGCCGATCATCGGCGAAAGCGGCCGGATGAACGACAACTACGTGCATGATCTGCGCAACAACCTCGCCGCGGTGATCGACTTCCTGGACAAAGAAGGGATCATCGACCGTGCGCGCATGGGCGTGGGCGGCCACAGCTACGGGGCGTTCAGCACCTTCAACGCAATGGTCCACACCCCGTTTTTCAAGGCGGGCATCGCAGGAGACGGCAACAACAACCGGACGCTGACGCCGTTCTCCTTCCAGTCGGAGCGGCGGACCCTGTGGCAGGCGCGGGAAGTCTACCTCGAGATGTCGCCGTTCTTCTACGCCGACCACATGACGGGCGCGCTATTGATGTACCACGGCGAGCACGACCAGAACGTCGGGACCTTCCCAATCCACTCCTGGCGGTTGTTCGAGGCGCTGGAAGCGCTGGGCAAGACCGCGTCGCTGTACGTGTACCCGTTCGAGGAACACGGCCCGGCTACCGAGGAAACACTGTTGGATCTGTGGGCACGGTGGACGGCGTGGTTGGACAAATACGTGAAGAACGCGGGAGATGAAGAAAAAGTCACGGCGGATATGAGCGGAGGCAACTGAATATCGAATCTTGAATATCCGCACGGGCATTCGACATTCAGGATTCGATATTCAATCAATCGCCCACCTGCTCCAGCAACCACTCTCGCCCCGCCGTGGCGCTGCCGGATCTCCCCGAGGCCCTGAGTGCGGTCGATTGAGATTCCGTTGATCGGCATCGACGATCTGATCCAGACGAAGCAAACCGGACGCCCACTCGATGCCGCAGACGTCGAGGCGCTGGAAGAGATCAAACGGATACGTGGCGAGTGAAGCCGCCTACCGACGCG
This sequence comes from Gemmatimonadota bacterium, assembly GCA_022562295.1. Classification (GTDB taxonomy): domain Bacteria; phylum Gemmatimonadota; class Gemmatimonadetes; order Gemmatimonadales; family GWC2-71-9; genus B3T1B10. Next base: position 18,992 of record JADFPO010000048.1, on the reverse strand, counting down.
GGAGGCGGGCGGCTCACGGGATTCACGAGATCATGGCGCGCCGGGCGCCATGCCGTTCAACAGGAGAAGAAAATGAAGGATTGCACAGCATCGACCTGCCGTCACTCTAAACGTTCGCGCACATTTTTCATTCTGGCGTTCATCCTTTTCTCGATCGTGGCAGACGTCCACAGCACGCGCGCGCAGGGAACCCCGGCATCCGACGCCGCGCGTGAAGGTCCCTTCGAGCGACTGGTCATTCGCGACGCCATGGTCATCCCGGGCCACGGCGGCCCGGCTTACGGGCCGGCCGACATCATCATCGAGGGCAACACGATCGTTCAGATCATCTCCTACAACGGAGTCACCGGTCGCCCGGCATCGAGCCCCGTGCCCCAGGGCGACCGCGTGATCGACGCCAGCGGCATGTACGTGATGCCGGGCCTCATCGACCTGCATACCCACATTCGAAGCGAGCAGCTCCCGCTTCAGTACGTCTACAACCTGAAGCTCGCCCATGGGGTGACAACCATGGTGAACGGCGCCGGCCGTGGATGGGAACAGGCCCTCGAGCAGCAGCGGCTGTCCGATGAGAACCGTATCACAGCGCCCCGCATGTTTCCGATCCGCGACTGGGGCCCGGCCCGGTCGCGCGACCCAGGGCACGCGCCGCCACTCCGCGAGATCGAGCCATGGCACGACCCGGCGCGCGCACCCGAGCTCGCGGCCGAACTGATTGACGGAGGGGCACACGTGATTCGGGTCGGGAGTCTCGCGTGGAACGCCGAGCTGTTCGGCGCCGTGGCCAAAGCCGTGTACGATGCAGGCGGCATCACCACGGTCCACCTTCCCCCGTCGGACATCGCGGTGGTGAATGCCGTGCGCGCCGCGGAACTCGGCGTGACGATGATCGAGCATCACTATGGCTACGCCGAGTCGGCCATGGGCGGGAGTGTGCAGCACTTTCCACCCGAGTACAACTACATGGATGAGGCACAACGCTTCCGGCACGCCGGCTCCATCTGGCAGCAGGCCCCGGACGACGTGCTCTTCGGCGAGGTGGTGGATCGCTTGGTGGCGTCGGGTGTGTCGCTCGTCCCGACCATGAGCACCTACGAGGTCAATCGGGACGTCAACCGCGCGATGGGTCTTCCGTGGCACGAGAAGTACACCCACCGCCAGCTCATCGACTGGTATTACGCAAACCCCGAGTTTCACGCGTCACACCATTGGAACTGGACGTCGAAAGACGAACAGCGGTGGGCAGATACCTTTCGCAAGTGGCAACGCCTCATCTACGAGTTCCACAAGCGAGGCGGACATCTGTCATACGCGGTCGACGATCCCTACCTGTGGAACACCAGCGGCATCGCCAACGTCCGCGAGTTGCAGCTCATGCACGAGGCCGGGCTCGACCCCCTCGAAGTAATCCGGTCCGCGACACGGAACAGCGCCCTTACGCTCAGGCGTCCCGACCTGGGACTGATACAGATCGGCTACAAGGCGGATCTCGCGATTGTGGACGGCAACCCGCTCGACAACCTGCGTTACCTCTACGCGTTCGGCGCGCTCGACATGGAAGGCGGAGAGATCGTGCGGCGGGGTGGCATCCGGTGGACCATCAAGGACGGCGTCGTCTTCGACAACGCAAGGTTGATGGAGGAAGTGGTCGACATGGTTGCCCAGTCAAAGGTGGGATGGACGAACCCGGTGGACTGGCTGTTCGAACCCATGTTCGCGGCGGGCGGGCAGGCGGGCAGGCGGGCGGTAGGACGGTAGGTTGAAAGTACCGCCTGACCGCCGGGCGGGGTGCGGGGCGGCGAGGGCCCGCCGGGTGGAGTTGAAGGGGGAGGTGGTCCGCCGGGTGGGGTGGCGGCGGGGTGTGGCAGGGCCACAACGACCGCATCGCGCCGGGCGTATCTAGGGTTGGGTTCGCGCTGCCAGATCTCCGCTCCCTGAGCTAGTTCCCCAGCCGCCGCCCGCACGAGATGGCGGTCCGTAGCGGTCTGCAATGCCCCGTCTGGCACCGGGCCCGAATCTGCCGTATTCTATAGCTAGAGGGCTTCACGCAGGTGAAGATTTCTTTAGATTACGGGACATCTACCCTTCCGATCTCTGCAAATCCGCAGCGGCGCGGGGGCTTTCGGCCGAGTGAGGGAAAATGAAGACGATCGCGGTTGCGATGGCTGGCACCATGGTTCTGACCGCAAGTGTGGCAACGCACCAGAGTCAGCCGCTTCGCACTCCGACCTACGCAACGGCGATGGCGCCTGCGGGCCGCTACGCCCACGCGCCCGAATCGAAGGCTACCGATTACACACTCCTGATCCTGCAGTACTGCGTAAGGTGCCACAACGACGTGACACTGACCGGCAACCTCTCGCTGCAGGCGTTTAACGTGGAGCAGGCCGACCAGAACGGGGAAATTGCGGAGAAAGTGATCCGCAAATTGACGGCGGGTATGATGCCCCCCCCTGGCGAGCCCCGGCCCGGCGGCGACACGCTCGCGGGACTACGCGCCGAGTTGGAGATGCGCATGGACGCCGCCGCCGCCGCCAACCCGAATCCCGGCCACCGTACCTTCCAGCGGCTCAATCGAGCCGAGTACCGGGCCTCGATCCGTGACCTTCTGGCCCTGGACATAGACGCCGGCGACTACCTCCCCCTCGACACGAAGAGCGCCAATTTCGACAACATCGCCGACGTTCAGATGCTCTCTCCGATGCTGCTGGGCGCATACATGACCGCGGCCGCCGAGATCAGTCGACTGGCCGTCGGCAATCGCGAGGCCACGGCCAGTTCGAAGACGTACACGAACCCGGGTTATACAACGCAGTGGGATCGGGTAGAGGGCGCGCCGCGCGGGACGCGCGGAGGGATTTCGGTGGTCCACAACTTCCCGGCCGATGGCGAATACGTTTTCAAGCTGGCGTTCGAGCACACGACCACCGGCGGTTTTTATGGGGGGACTGCGCCGATCGAGCAAATCGAGGTTTCCATCAATGGCGAGCGAGTGGCGCTGCTGGACGTCGACAAGTGGATGCGGGTCTCGGACCCCAACGGCGTGAACATGGAGACGAACTCGATCTTCGTTCGGGCGGGCCCTCAGCGAGTGACCGCCGCGTTTCTCAAAGTGTCTGAGGGACCGATCGAAGACCTGCTATCTCCGCACGAGTGGTCTCTGGCCGACAGGCAAATCGGCGTGAGCGGCTACGGGATCACCGCCCTGGCTCACCTGAAGGATCTGGTGGTGAGCGGACCGCACAAGACCGCCGGGGTGTCGGACACGCCCAGCCGCCGCGCGATCTTCACCTGCCGGCCCACATCGGCCGGTGAAGAAACCCCGTGCGCCCGGGAGATCATCACCCGTCTCGGCACGCGCGCGTTCCGGCGACCGCTCACGGACGACGATCGCACCGCCTTGATGACATTCTACGAGGATGGTGCGGCAGACGGAGGTTTCGAGATCGGGATCAGAACGGCCCTTCAGGCCATTCTCGCAAGCCCCGACTTTGTTTTCCGTTTCGAGGAAGTGCCGGCGGGGGTCGAACCGGGTACGAACTACCGCATCAGCGATCTGGCGTTGGCGTCGCGCCTGTCGTTCTTCCTCTGGGGAACGCCGCCGGACGAAACCCTGAGGGCGCTCGCACGACGAGGCGAGCTGTCCGATCCGGCCGTGCTCGAGCGGCAGGTGCGGCGGATGCTGGCAGACCAACGCTCGGATGCCCTCGGCCCACGGTTTGCCGGCCAGTGGCTGCAACTCCAAGATCTAGACAAGGTCCATCCAGATCGGCTGCAGTATCCCGATTTCACCCAGCAGCTAGCGGATGCGATGAAGCGCGAGACGGAGCTGTTCTTCACCAGCGTCGTACGCGAAGACCGAAGCGTGCTCGAGCTGTTCACGGCCGACTACACGTTCGTGAACGAGCGTCTCGCCAAGCACTACGGCATTCCAAACGTCACCGGAGACGCATTCCGGCGGGTGACGTACCCGGACGACAAGCGCCGCGGCTTGCTCGGCCACGGCAGCATTCTCACGCTGACATCCCATCCCAATCGGACCTCGCCCGTGCTACGGGGCAAGTGGGTGATGATCGCTCTGCTCGGTACGCCACCGCCGCCACCGCCGCCCGGCGTGCCCGACCTCGATGAGACCGAGGTGTCGCAAGGCGGCCGGATGCTTACTACGCGCGAGCGCATGGAGATACACCGGGCCAACGAGGTATGCCGGTCCTGTCACCGGTTCATGGACCCCATAGGGCTCGCGCTCGACAATTTCGACCTCACCGGGAGGTGGCGGATCCGGGAAAACGGGATGCCTTTGGACACGCGTGGCGAGTTTTACGACGGCACCCCGCTGAGCACTCCGGACGACCTTCGGCGCGTGCTGCTGACGCGTCCTGACGCATTGATCCGGAACTTCACGGCCAATCTTCTGGCGTACGCCCTGGGGAGACGGGTGGAGTACTACGACATGCCGACGGTGCGCGGGATCGCACGCAAAGCTGCGGCCGAGGACAACCACATGTCGGCTTTCATCCTCGGTGTGGTCGAGAGCGCCGCGTTCCAGATGAGCAGGGCCGAAGTCACGGTCGAAGAGGAGGCCGGCGAGCACTAACCGTGCTCGACCGATTTAGATCGTCTTTGTCATCAGAAACCGCTGTGGGGGTTTGAAACCAATGGAATTCATCACCGGAAAACACATCTCCCGCCGTACTGTTATGCGCGGCATGGGTGCGACCATCGCGTTGCCATTTTTGGATTCGATGGCGCCGGCCGGGAGGCTATGGGCCAAGATGAAGGCCAAGATCGATCGCACGCGCCTGGTCTGTATCGAGATGGTGCACGGCGCCGCCGGCAGCAACGAGTGGGGCGCCAGCCAAAACTTGTGGGCTCCGGCAAAGGTGGGCCGGGATTTCGACCTCGGCCCGAGCGCATTGAGCCCCCTCGCCCCGTTCCAGGATTCCCTGACCATCGTCAGCGATTCGGACGTACGCATGGCCGAAGCATTCCAGCCGAAGGAGATCGGTGGTGACCATTTTCGGTCAAGCGCCGTGTTCCTCACGCAGTCCCATCCCAAGCAAACGGAAGGCTCGGATGTCTGGGTGGGAACATCGCTGGATCAGCTCTACGCGCAGCGATTTGGGCAGGACACGCCCATTCCGTCGATGCAGCTCTGCATTGAGAACATCAACCAGTCAGGCGGGTGCGCGTACGGTTACACGTGTGTGTACACGGATTCGATAAGCTGGGCGTCGCCCACCGAGCCGCTTCCCGTGATCCGGGATCCTCGGGTCGCGTTCGACCAGTTGTTCGGCGCCGGCGGCACCGCTGAGGAGCGGGCCGCCCGGCGGCGGACCGACCGCAGCATTCTCGATTGGATCACGGGCAGGGTGGCCCAATTGAAGAGAGAACTGGGGCCAACCGACCGGCTGCGGATAGACCAGTACCTGGACAACATCCGTGAGATCGAGCGGCGGATTCAGCGGATCGAGGAGCGCAACACGAGTGGGGAAGTGCGGGAACTGCCCGAAGCGCCGGCTGGCGTGCCCGATTCGTTCGAGGAGCACGTCAAGCTGATGTTCGACCTGCAGGCGTTGGCATTCGAGTCGGACGTGACGCGCATCTTCTCGTTCAAGATGGGGCGTGACTCCTCCGCCCGGGTATTCCCGGAAAGCGGAACGGACAAGCCCTTCCATCCGGCGTCACATCACGGCGGGAACGAGGATGCCTTGGTCGACTTTTACAAGATCAACAAGTACCACGTGAGCATGCTCCCGTATTTCCTCGAGAAACTGAAGAACACCATGGAGGGCGACACGAACTTGCTGGACAAGACGATGCTGATCTACGGGTCTCCAATGGGCGACAGCAACCTGCACAACCACAAGCGATGCCCCCTGTTCATCGTCGGCGGGGCGAACGGCCAGCTGCAAGGGAATCTCCATCTCCGTGCCTCTGCCGAAACGCCCATGGCGAATGTGATGCTGAGCCTGCTTCACAAGCTGGGACTCGACGACTTGGAAAGCTTCGGCGACAGCACGGGCGACTTTTCATTGGGATGACACATGACTAAACCGAATGTCTTGGGAGCGCTGTTCGTGTCGGTTCTGTTCTGGACAGCGGCCCCCCCCCCTCTCCCCGACTCGCCGGTGGCCGACGCCGCCATGCGCGGCGAGATCGAAACCGTGCGGTCGTTGTTGCAGGAAGGCGCGGATGTAAACGCGGCCCAAGGTGACGGCATGACGGCGCTACACTGGGCGGCGGAGCAAGACAACGTCGGAATGGTGGAGATGCTGATCTACGCCGGGGCCAACCGAGAGGCGGTGACTCGGCTGGGCGGTTATACGCCGCTACACCTGGCGAGCAAGGCCGGGAGCGGGGCAGTCATCGAGACGTTGCTGGAAGCCGGCAGTGACCCAAGTGCCGCCACGACAACCGGCGGGGCGACGCCGCTGCACTTCGCAGCCGCCTCGGGCAGTGCCCGGGGAATCAGCGCCCTGCTGGACCACGGCGGCGAGGTGAACGCCGGAGAGTTCGCGTCGGGCCAGACGCCGCTGATGTTCGCGGCGGCCAATAATCGCTTGAACGCCGTCAAGGTGCTGCTGCAGCGGGGCGCGGACGCCGGGATCGCCTCCGTGGTCGTGGACCTCGCGGAACGGCAGGCGGCCGACCGCTCACGCGGGCAACGCCGCAACGAAGTCCTGGCCGCTTTCGAAGCAGAGCGCGCGGGGCCGCGGGAGACCTGGCGACCCAACCCGAGCCAGGTCCAGGCGGCCGTGCGGGCGACCCGTCAGCAGCCGCCCCGGGAAGAAGTGGCAGAAACGGATTCGGTGGATTTCGAGGAGAGACAACCGACGGCTCTCTCCTACGCTCAGCTCGTAGGGAAGCAAGGCGGCCTGACGGCGCTGCTGCATGCGGTCCGGGAGGGCCACGTGGAAACGGCCCTGGCTCTGCTCGAGGGAGGTGCCGACATAAACCAGGTGGGTGAGGGCGACCACACCAGCCCCATCGTGATGGCCACGATCAATGGCCACTTCGATCTGGCCCTGCTCCTGCTGGAACGCGGTGCGGATCCGACGTTGGCCAGCGACGCGGGGACGACACCACTCTATTCCGCTTTGAACACGCACTGGGCACCCAAGGCGCGGTATCCGCAGCAACAGGCGTATCAGCAACAGCAGGCTACATATCTGGAAGTGATGGAGAAGTTACTGGAGGCCGGGGCCGATCCGAACGCTCGGCTTACCAAGCATTTGTGGTACATGGGGTACACGTTCGACCAGATGGAAAACACCAGTGGCGCAACCCCGTTCTGGCGCGCTGCATATGCCACGGATGTCGAGGCGATGCGCCTGCTGATGGCCCACGGCGCAGATCCGAACACGACCACCTTGAAGGTGCCGGCGCGGCGTTTCCGAAGGGGGCGCGGCCAGCAACAAGATTACTCCGGGTTGGCACCGGTTCCCGATGGCGGCCCGGCCATCTACCCGATCCATGCAGCCTCGGGCGTAGGGTACGGTGAGGGATTCGCCGCAAACGCCCACCGGCACGTGCCCGACGGCTGGCTGCCCGCGGTGAAGTACCTCGTCGAGGAAGTCGGCGCCGATGTCAATGCGCGGGACGTCAACGGTTACTCGCCCGTCCACCATGCGGCGGCCCGGGGGGACAACGAAGTGATCCTCTACCTCGTGGAGCACGGCGCCGACGTGACCTTCGTGAGCCGGCGAGGGCAAACCACCGCGGACATGGCGAACGGCCCGGTCCAGCGCATCCAGCCCTTCCCGGAGACGGTGGCACTGCTGGAGCGCTTGGGCTCGAAGAACAACCACAACTGCGTGTCCTGTTGATGTGGGACGAATGAAGACGGTATAGGGAGCCACAAATGAAAAAAACGTTAGCGATCGTCGCCACACTCGTCTTGACCGCGGGGCTTGGCACAACAGAGGCCCAGCAGGGCCGCAGGAACATGACTCCTGAAGAGCGGGCTCGCCGGCAAGCCGAGCAGGAACAAATGATGCGCATGCCGCGCCCCATTGAAGCGCTGAACTCGGTGTGGATCGACGAGTTGACCTGGATGGAAGTGCGCGATGCGATCGCCGCCGGCAAGACGTCGGCGATCATTCCGACCGGCGGCATCGAACAGAACGGTCCTTACCTGGCCACTGGCAAGCACAATTACGTGTTGCAGGGCACCTGCGATGCGATCGCAAGAAAGCTGGGGAACGCCCTGTGCACACCTGTCCTCAAGCTCGTACCCGAAGGCGACCCCGAAAACATCCGATACCCGGGCACGCTGAGCCTGCGTCAAGAGACCTTCGTGATGGTGCTCCAAGACGTCGCCAATAGCCTGAAGAGCCAAGGCTTCACCGATGTTTTTCTCATCGGAGACAGCGGCGGGAACCAGCGGGGGTTGGCTGCTGCGACCACGGCCTTGAACGAACACTGGGCGGGCAGCGACGCCACAGCCTATTTCATTCCCGAGTACTACAACTACGGCGACGTGCTGAAGTACATGGAGGAAGACTTGGGGTACGTGGAAACGGTCGACGACGGTTACCACGATGACTTCTACATTACCACGTTCATGATGCTGACCGATCCGACGTCGGTGCGCTACCACCAGCGGGTCGAGGCCAACAAGGCCACGATCAACGGCCTGAGCATCACGCCCATCGGCCAGGCGCTCGAGGTAGGCAAGAGGTTGATGGAGTTCCGTGTCGGAGTGACCGTCGACGCGATCAATGCGGCGATGGCGGGTACGACCTCCACTTCCAGCCGGCAGTAGCGGGATCCAGCAAACGTCGGCTTGTCCGCGGCGAAGCAAGAGCCTTCGGCCGTGATGCGAGGTATGAATTGACTAGGTTCACGTCTGTAATGCTGGGCGGTACCGTCGTGCTCGTGGGTTACACCACGAACGCGAGCCTGATGCGGCTCGACGTTCCGGTGGAAGCACCCCATGTAGTGGTCGGAAGCCCAGCAGCCGATCTTCCCATACGCCCGCGTGCCACGACTCCGGGCAGCGACCGCTACATCCACGCGCCCGGAACCGCGGCCGCCGATTTCCCCCTCCTGATCCTGCAGTACTGCGTGAGGTGTCACAACGACGTCGACATGAACGGCAATCTGTCGCTGCAGACGTTTAATGTGGAGCGCCCCGAGGAAACGGCGGAGATCGCGGAGAAAGTGATCCGCAAACTGGCAGCCGGTATGATGCCCCCGCCAGGCAATCCACGCCCGGGAGGTGACACACTCACGCTGCTGCGCGCCGTGCTGGAGACTCGCCTCGACGACGTGGCCGCGTCCAACCCGAATCCCGGCCACCGAACGTTCCAGCGACTCAATAGGGCCGAGTACACCAACTCCATCAGAGATCTGCTGACGTTGGACGTGGATGCCGGGGATTATCTGCCACTCGATACCAAGAGCGCCAATTTCGACAATATCGCGGACGTACAGTTACTCTCACCCACGCTGATGGACGCCTACTTCCGCGCAGCGGCCGGGATCAGCCGGCTTGCGGTTGGGGATCCGAATGCGACCCCCAGCGAGTCGCAGTACCGTGTGTCGCGCTGGGCTTCACAGAGGGATCGCGTGGAAGGAGCGCCGTACGGAACGCGTGGCGGCACCTCGGTCGTCCACAACTTCCCAGCCGACGGCCAGTACGTCTTCAGGGTGTCATTCCACCATGAGACCACTGGCGCGTTGTTCGGCAACGGCCGCGCGGCGCTTCATACCGCAGAGGGCAAAGAGCAGCTCGAGGTATCGATCAACGGCGAGCGCGTGGCGCTGCTGGACATTGATCGGTGGATGCACACATCGGACGCCAACGGTGTGAGCATGCGGACGGAGCCCATCTTTGTGAGGGCGGGTCCGCAGCGGGTCACCGCCGCGTTTATTCAGCGATCGGAAGGACCTCTCCAGGACCTGGTATCTCCACACGATTGGTCGTTGGCCAGCACGAGCATCGCCGGCGCCTACGGTTTCACCAGTCTGCCCCACTTACGAGACCTGGTCATCGGCGGACCCTTCAATGCGACGGGTGTTTCGGAGACGCCCAGCCGCCGGAGAATCTTCACCTGTCGGCCTACGGCGCCCGGCGAGGAGCGCCCTTGCGCCGAGGAGATCATCTCCAGGTTGGCGGCGCAGGCTTACCGCCGACCCCTCGCCGACGATGACCTCGATGCCTTGATGTCATTCTACGAGGAAGGTGCGTCGGAAGGGGGAGGGGGCTTCGAGATCGGCATCAGGACGGCTCTGGAGGCAATCCTGGCGAGCCCTTATTTCGTCTTCCGCTTCGAGCAGCAGCCCGACGACGTTGGGCCCGGTGAGAACTACAGAATCACCGACTTGGATCTGGCGTCACGCCTGTCGTTCTTCCTTTGGGCTTCACCACCAGACTCAGAACTCATTGCGGTCGCGCGCCAGGGCGACCTCTCGGATCCTGACGTACTGGAGCATCACGTGCGCCGCATGTTGGCGCATCCCCGCTCGGACGCGTTGGGCCCGCGATTCGCCGGTCAATGGCTCCGACTGCAAGATCTCGAGAAGATCCATCCGGACGTACGAAAGCAGCCGGACTTCAACGAGCAGCTCAGGACGTCCATGGTGCGCGAAACGGAACTGTTCTTCATCAGCCTGGTTCGTGAAGACCGAAGCGTGCTCGACTTGTTCGAGGCGGACTACACGTTCGTCGACGAGCGTCTCGCCAAACACTACGGCATACCGAACGTCACGGGCAACGAGTTCCGGCGAGTGACGTATCCGGACGACAAGCGGAGAGGCTTGCTGGGCCACGCCAGCATTCTCACGCTGACATCCCACGCCGGCAGGACGTCTCCGGTGCTACGGGGTAAGTGGGTTATGGAGGTCCTGCTCGGCACTCCGCCGCCGCCGCCGCCGCCCGGCGTGCCAGACCTCGAGGAGACCGAAAGCACACAGGGCGGCCGGATGCTCACCACGCGCGAGCGCATGGAGATGCACCGGGCCAACGAAGCGTGCCGGTCCTGTCACCGCTTCATGGATCCGATGGGTCTGGCATTGGACAATTTCGGCATCACCGGCAAGTGGCGCATCAAGGAAAACGGTATGCCGCTCGACACACGCGGCGAGTTGTACGACGGCACGCCGCTCGCTTCGCCCGGCGACCTTCGCCAGGCGCTGCTGAAACGACCCGACGCGTTGCTCAGGAACTTCACGACCAACCTCATGGCCTACGGTTTAGGACGGAGGGTGGAGTACTACGACATGCCAACGGTGCGCAAGATCGTCCGCGAGGCGGTGGCCGAGGACAACCGCATGTCTGCGTACATCCTTGGAGTGGTGAAGAGCCCGGCGTTTCAGATGAGTAGAGCGGAAGCTCCCGTGGCGGAGGGAAGTCAGGGACAAGCGGCAGACCGTTCCCATTAGGGTCTATGGCATAGGACATCGAGGAGAAATGATGCAATTCATCACTGGCAAGCACATTTCCCGCCGCACGATGCTTCGCGGTATGGGCACGACGGTAGCGTTACCGTTCCTGGATGCGATGCTTCCAGCGCGAAGGCTGTGGGGCAAGATGAAGGACGAGATCGACCCAACGCGTCTGGTATGCATCGAAATAGTACACGGCGCGGCTGGGAGTAATGCCTGGGGTGCTACCCAGAACCTGTGGTCGCCTGCGGCGGTGGGCCGGGATTTCGATCTCACGCCGAGTGTCCTGATCCCTCTCGAGCCTTTCCAGAAATACCTCACCATCATCAGCAACACGGACGTGCGGAACGCGGAGGCGTTCATACCCAAGGAAATCGGGGGGGATCACTTCCGTTCGAGTTCAACTTTCCTGACGCAGGCCCATCCGAAACAGACCGAGAGTTCCGACGTCCGTGCCGGGACGTCGCTCGACCAACTCTACGCTAAACGGTTTGGGCAGGAAACGCCGATCCCGTCGATGCAGTTGTGTATCGAAAACGTGGATCAGGCAGGTGGCTGTGCATACGGCTACGCCTGCGCGTACACGGATACCATCAGCTGGGCGTCGCCCACCGAGCCGCTTCCCATGGTGAGAGATCCCCGAGTCGCGTTCGACCAGTTGTTCGGTGCCGGCGGCACCGCCGAAGAGCGAGCGGCCCGTCGGCAAACCAGGCGTAGCATTCTCGACTGGATCACGGGAGAGGTGGCGCAGATCAAACGGCAGTTGGGGCCAGCCGACCGGGAGCGGATGGATCGGTATCTAACCAACATCCGCGAGATCGAGCGACGGATTCAGAAGGTGGAGGGTCACAACACCAGTGGCGAGGAGAGGGAACTGCCCGAGGCTCCCGCCGGAGTACCCGACTCGTTCGAGGAGCACGTAAGGCTGATGTTCGATCTGCAGGCGCTGGCGTTCACGTCGGACATGACGCGTGTGTTCTCGTTCAAGCTGGGTCGTGATGCATCCAGCCGAGTGTATCCCGACAGCGGTGTGGAGGAAGGCTTCCACCCCACGTCGCACCACGGGGGCAGCGAGAGTGGAGTAACAGAGTTCGCCAAGATCAACAAGTATCACATCGGCATGCTGCCGTACTTTTTGGAGCAGCTGCAGAACACCATGGAGGGCGACACGCATTTGCTGGACAAGACCATGATCCTATACGGGTCTCCCATGGGTGACCCCAACATTCATAACCACAAGCGGTGCCCGCTCATCGTATTGGGTGGGGCCAACGGCCAGCTCCTGGGCAACGTGCACGTCAAGGCCCCCGATGGAACGCCCATGGCGAACGCGATGCTGACCCTGATGCACAAGCTCGGGTTCGATGACATGGAGAGCTTCGGCAACAGCACGGCCGAGCTTTCACTCTGAGAGCGCAGACATGGAGAGTGCAGAGTGGAGAGTGGAACATGGCCTTCTCGGCAGCCAGTGGATCATTCTCCGATTGCCAATTTCCAGTTTCCAATGTCCAATTGATTGGGATGCCACATGAATAAACCGAATGTCTTGGCCGCGCTGTTCGTGTCAGTTCTGTTCTGGACAGCGGCCCCTCTCACCGACTCGCCCGTCGCCGACGCGGCCATGCGAGGCGATTCGGAGGCAGTGCGCTCCCTACTCCGAGAGGGCGCCGATGTGAGCGCCGCCCAGGGTGACGGCATGACGGCGCTGCATTGGGCGGCCGAACGCGGCAGCGTGGAGATGGCCGAGATGTTGGTGTACGCCGGTGCCAACCTGGAGGCTGTGACGCGGCTGGGCGACTACACGCCGCTGCACTTGGCGAGCAAGGCCGGGCACGGATCGGTGGTCCTGACGCTGCTGGAGGCCGGTAGCGACGCTCATGCTATCACCTCCACCGGTGGAGCGACGCCGCTCCATTTCGCCGCGGCGTCGGGCAGCGCTGAAGCCGTCACAGCACTGCTGAAACACGGTGCTGACGTCAACGCGAAGGAGTCGGTGTGGGGCCAAACGCCGCTGATGTTCGCGGCGGCGTTCAATCGCGGGGAAGCCATCACGGCACTGATGCAGATGCATGCGGACGTCGCTCTCACCGCGTCCGTGGTGGACATCGCCAAACGGCAGACAGCGGATCGACTGGATCAGCAACGCCGCAACCAACGCGTAGCGGCACTACAGGCCGCCGCATCCGGACTCGCCGCGATGGATCGACCAGGCAGTGGGCCTCCGGGGCCACCGTATCAACAAGGGCAAGCGGGTCAGCAGCAGCGCAGGCAGCAAGGCCAGCAGCAGCGTGGGCAACAGAGTCAGCGACGCGGCGAGCGCGGGGCCGGGCAACAACAGGACCAGCAGCCTCTTGGGCTGGCACCACAGGAGCAACTGCGCGGAGGAACCGAGATCGATCCCCTTTCCTACGCGGACCTCATAGGGAAGCACGGCGGTCTCACGGCCCTGCTACTTGCGGCTCGTGATGCCAACGTTGAAGCAGTGCAAGCTTTGCTGGATGGGGGTGCCGACATCAACCAGGTGAGTGCGGGCGACCACACGAGCCCGATGCTGATGGCAGCGCTCAACGGCCACTACGACCTGGTGAAAATGCTGCTCGACTTGGGGGCGGATCCAACCATCGCCAGCGACGCCGGTGCCACACCGCTATATGCAACCCTGAACGTGGAGTGGGGGCCCAAGTCCCGGCATCCGCAACCCACGGACTACCTGCAACAGCAGATAACGTATTTGGAGCTGATGGAGGACCTGCTGAGCACCGGAGCAGAGCCGAACGCTCGGCTGAAAAAAACGTTGTGGTATACCACCTACAACAATGACCTATTGAGAGTCGACCGAACCGGCGCTACGCCCTTCTGGCGCGCTGCTTATGCGACGGATGTCGCCGCCATGAAACTGATGGTGTCCTACGGCGCGGAGCAAGGGATTCCGACCACGAAGGTGCCGGAACGTCGCTTTCGCTTCGGAAGGAGCCGCGGCCCGCGAGAGGATTTCTCCGGGTTGCCACCGGTGCCAGTCGGGGCCCCCGCCGTGTACCCGATCCACGCTGCTTCGGGCGCGGGGTATGGCCAGGGATACGCCGCCAACTCTCACCGGCATGTGCCGGACGGATGGGTACCAGCGGTGAAATACCTGGTCGAGGAGCATGGTGCTGACGTGAACGCGCGGGATCTCAACGGTTACTCGCCCGTCCATCACGCCGCTGCCAGAGGCGACAACGAGCTGATCCTCTACCTCGTGGAGCAGGGGGCAGATGTGACCTTCGTGAGCCGACGCGGGCAGACCACCGTCGACATGGCTAACGGCCCCTACCAGCGTATCCAGCCGTTCCCCGAGACGGTGGCGCTGCTGGAAAGCCTCGGGGCGAAGAACAACCACAACTGTGTGTCGTGCTGACCCGGATAGCCGACAGTCCCGAGTGGACTGGCATGCGGCCTGAATTGACCGTATTCTATAGCAATGGCCACTTCTTCCCAGACGAGGACGCTCACCGAGCGGCAATCTGGAGATGTCCACGGCGTGAAGCACCAGCTTACGGCGGAGTGAGGCAAGTATGAAGACGATCGCGGTTACGATGGCGGGCACGATGGTTCTGACCGCAAGTGTAGCAACGCACCAGAGCCAGACGCTTCGCACTCCATCCCACGTGTCAGCGCCGGTGCCGGCCGCTCGCTACGCCCACGTGCCCGAAACGACGGCTACCAATTACACACTCCTGATCCTGCAGTACTGCGTGAGGTGCCACAACGACGTGGCACTGAATGGCAACCTCTCGCTGCAGGCGTTCAACGTGGAGCAGGCCGACCAGAACGGGGAAATTGCGGAGAAGATGATCCGCAAGTTGACGGCGCGCATGATGCCTCCCCCTGGGGAACCGCGGCCCGGCGGCGACACACTTGCCGGGCTGGCCTTGGAGCTGGAGACACGACTCGACGCAGCGGCCGCCGCCAATCCGAACCCAGGCAGCCGGACGTTCCAGCGGCTCAATCGAGCCGAGTACGTCGCGTCGGTCCGCGATTTGTTGGGATTGGACGTCTCCGTCGACGCCTTCCTGCCTCCCGACACCAAGAGCGCCAATTTCGACAACATCGCCGATGTCCAGATGCCGTCGGCGACGCTGATGGAGGGCTACCTTCGTGCGGCCGGGCACATCACTCGTTTGGCCGTGGGAGACCCCGACGCCGATCCGACCTCCGCCACGTACAAGGTGCCGCGAACCGCGTCGCAGAAGGACCGCGTGGAGGGAGCGCCGTTCGGCACGCGCGGTGGCCTGTCGGTGATCCACAACTTCCCCGCCGACGGCAAGTACGTCTTTCAGGTCTATCCGCACCCGTCCCCGGAGGGGGAGCTGTTCGGGCGGAACTCCTTGAACGAACGGATCGAAGTCTCGATCGACGGCGAGCGCGTGGCAGTAGTCACACTCGACCGGTGGATGTCGGAATCGGATCCCGGTGGTTTTACCCTGTTGACGGACTCGATCTATGTACGAGCCGGTGCCCGGCGCGTCTCCGCAGTGTTCATCCGCCGGTTCGAAGGTGTCGAAGACGACCTGATCACACCGATCGATAACACGCTCGCCGATACGCAGATCGGCCTCAGCTATGGGGTGACCACTATCCCTCATCTTCAGCGGTTCACGATTGTCGGACCGTTCGGTGTCACGGGCGTCTCGGACACACCGGCCAGACGCAGGATCTTCACCTGCCGGCCACTGGCGCCGGAAGAGGTGCGGCCCTGCGCCGAGAGCATCATTTCGCGTCTGGCCGCCCAAGCCTACCGGCGACCGCTGAATGCGCGCGACTTGGAAGGCTTGATGAACTTCTTCGATCAGGGAGCGGACGAGGGGGGTGGGTTTGAAGGTGGCATCCGTACCGCACTACAGGCCGTGCTGGCAAGTCCTCACTTCCTGTTCCGCTTGGAGCAGACGCCTGGTGACGTAGCCGCCGGAGAGGTGTACCGTATCAGCGACAATGCCCTGGCCTCGCGCCTTTCATTCTTCCTTTGGGGCACGCCGCCCGACGCCGAGCTGATCGGCCTCGCGGCACGGGGAGAGCTTTCGCGCCCAGAAGTTCTCGACGCCCAAGCGCGGCGGATGCTTGCGGATCCACGTTCCGAGGCTCTGGCCACTAGGTTCGCCGCGCAGTGGCTTCGGCTCCAAGATCTGGAAAAAGTTCAACCCGATGCTTTGACGTACCCGTATTTCGATCAGAAGCTCTCCGAGGCGATGCGGCGCGAGACGGAGCTGCTCTTCGCCTACCTCGTACGCGAAGACCGGAGCTTGATGGAGCTGCTGACGGCCGATTACACGTTCGTCAACGAGCGTCTCGCGCGGCATTACGGCATACCCAACGTCACCGGGTCGGGCTTCCGGCGGGTCAGCTACCCGGACGACAATCGCAGAGGGCTCCTGGGGCACGGCAGTATCCTCGTCTTGACGTCACACGCCGACCGGACTTCCCCAGTGCTGCGAGGCAAGTGGGTCATGGAGGTCCTCCTCGGTACGCCGCCACCGCCACCGCCCCCCGGTGTGCCCGATCTGGAAGCGACCGAAGGCGACCAGGACGGCAGGATGCTCACGACCCGGGAGCGGATGGAATTGCACCGGGCAGACACGGCATGCAGATCCTGCCATCGGTTCATGGATCCGATCGGCTTGGCGCTCGACAACTTCGACGTCACCGGCAAGTGGCGCATCAAAGAAAACGGGATGCCGCTGGACACGCGCGGTGAATTGTACGATGGGACGCCAGTCGCCTCTCCGGGTGACCTGCGCCAGGCGCTGTTGAATCTGCGCGAGTCGATCGTCCGAAACTTCACGGCCAATCTTCTGGCGTACGGCCTAGGGCGGAGAGTCGAGTATTACGACATGCCTACGGTGCGGGCGATTACCCGGGAAGCGGGTACCCAAGACGACCGCATGTCGGCTTTCATATTCGGTGTCGTCAACAGCCCGGCGTTCCGCATGGCCAAGGCGGAATCCGCCGTGGCAACGACCAGCGAAGGGCAATAAGCGGGCGACACATCCGTCGCTCGGGACCAGATTCTGCCAAGGGGATAATCGAATGGAGTTCATCACTGGAAAGCACATCTCCCGCCGTACCATGTTGCACGGCATGGGCGCCACGATGGGTGTGCCGCTGCTCGACGCCATGGTCCCCGCCAGTCGCTTGTGGGCGGATACGCCGGCCGCTGCGTCCGCGAACGCGACACGGTTGGTGTGCATCGAGCAGGTGCACGGGGCGGCCGGCTGCAACGAGCTGGGCGCGTCGCTCAATCTCTGGGCTCCCGCCACGGTGGGCCGTGACTTCGACCTGACACCGAGCAGCCTGCGCCCGTTGGAGCCGTTCCGGGACTACCTGACGATTATCAGCAACACCGACTCGAAAATGGCGGAGGCGTATGACCCGAAGGAGATCGGCGGCGACCATTTCCGCTCGAGTGCCGTGTTCCTGACGCAAGCGCATCCCAAGCAGACCGAGGGCTCGGACGTCTTTGTCGGGCCATCGATGGATCAACTGTACGTGCAGCAGTTCGGCCAGGACACGCCCATTCCCTCGATACAGATGTCGATCGAGCCCGTCGATCAGGCGGGCGGGTGCGCGTACGGGTACGCCTGCGTGTACACCGACACGATCAGCTGGGCGTCGCCCACGGAACCGCTACCGATGGTGCGAGATCCGCGGGCCGTGTTCGATCAGCTCTTCGGTGCCGGCGGCACGCCAGAGCAGCGCGCTGCGCGCCGGCGGACCGACCGGAGCATCCTCGACTGGTTCATGGAAGAGGTGGCCAGCCTGTCGCGGCAGGTCGGACCGACGGACCGCCACCGGCTAAACCAGTATTTGGGGAACATCAGGGAGATCGAGCAGCGTATTCAGCGTATCGAGGACCAAAACAAGAGCGGCGAGCAGCGGGAGTTGCCGCAAGCTCCGGCCGGGGTCCCGGATTCGTTTGAAGAGCACGTCAAGCTCATGTTCGATTTGCAGGTGCTCGCGTTTGCGTCGGACACCACACGCGTGTTCTCGTTCAAGTTGGGGCGTGATGCCTCCGCCAGGGTATATCCCGACAGCGGCGTCACGACGGCGTTCCACTCCACCTCCCATCACGGCGGTCGGGAGGAACGCGTTCGCCAGTTCGCCAAGATCAACGAATACCACGTTTCCATGATCCCGTACTTCCTCGACCGGCTCCAGAACACGATGGACGGCGACGCCAATCTCCTGGACAAGACCTTGGTGATCTACGGGTCGGCCATGGCGGATAGCAACCTCCACAATCATAGGCGATGCCCGCTGTTCCTCGCGGGTGGGGCCGGCGGCCAGCTGAAGGGGAACCTCCATCTGCGCGCCGAAGACGGCACGCCCATGGCAAACGTGATGCTCAGCCTGCTGCATAAGCTCGGAATGAGTGACCTCGAGAGCTTCGGCGACAGCACGGGCGAATTCTCGTTCGCCGCGCCGACACCGGCCACCGGCAGTCAGTGAGCCCATAGGAGATAACGATGCGTAACGGTATGCACGTCAACGTACTCGGGGCCCTCTGCATGGCGGTCGTGCTGTGGGGGTGGGGGGGGGCATCGGCGCCGGAGTCTCCGGTCGCGGAC
>JADFPO010000167.1 GCA_022562295.1 Gemmatimonadota bacterium | reverse complement strand
GCGCCCAAACCCAGATACGGGCCGGCCGGTCTTGGCGTCGAGGGCGACCATGCGATAGCCCGGCGTGATCAGGAAGATTCGCTCCTCCACGCCGTCGGTCCAATAGGCGACGCCGCGGCCAGAGTTCCTCCTGGGCGCATTCTCGCCGCGTTCGCCCTCGTCCATTCGATACACCCACAGCGTTTCTCCCGTTGCAGCATCAATCGCCACCGCGGCGCGCCGATAGCCCGCCGTGGCATACAACACGCCCCCAACCATGAGGGGAGTCACTCGGGAGTTGAACTCAGGCTCCGGACCGAAGTTGTCGGTCTTCCAGCGCCAGCCGATCTCCAAGTCCGCCACGTTGTCCCGGTTGATCTGGTCGAGTGCCGAGTACTTGGTGCTCCGCGCGTCCCCTCCGTAGAACCGCCACTCTCCGCTACGCTCTGTGTTCTGCCCGAGCAGCGGCGACGTGCAGCAGACCAAGGCGACCACGGCGACGGCTCGCAGCGTGGCGTGATGTGCGGTATCAGACATGCGTGTGGTCCCTGCCTCAGAAAAGTTAAGGGGACTCGCCGCCGGCACTGTCGCCGGATCGGTCGGTGAATCTCGCGAGGAACTGCGAGGTAAAATCTTCTGTGCCATTCCGCTCCCGATCCAGCATCGTACGCATCTCTGCCAGCTCGCGCCTCGCTCCTTCGGCAGCGGGGGTATCGGCGAACTCCTTACAGAGATACGCGAGTTCGGGAAGGGCCTTGCGGGGCTGGTGGAGCTTTTGGATGTACAACTCGATGATCTCCTGGGTAACCTGGAGCTGTTGGCCGCTTGTGAGCATGGCATCCGCGCGAGCACGCTTGAACCACGAGACGGACTCTTCCGGTTTGTTCAAGTGATCGCGCAACAAGCGCGCCAGCCGAAAGTAGGGCTCGGGATCTTCCTTGTACTCCAAGCAATGGACCTCGTATGCCACCGAGGCTTCTTCGTAGAGCCCCCGGGCCACCAGCGACTGGGCCCGCGAGTATTCCCTCTTGGCCGGCGTGGACAACCCCGACGGGCCGTGGAGCATCCCGGCCACCCGCGCCGCCCCGGCAAGCATCCGCATCGCCCCGAAGTAGATCCCTGAATACAAAAAGGCGAAACCGAACACGGCGCCGAGTATCGGGCTGAGCCCGTTCAGGTACGCTAATCCCGCGCCTCCTATCGTTCCCATGGTAGACGCCACCGCCAACGCCCAAAGCCCCGCTTGGAGCCTTTGGGCCTTATCGGCCAGGTCAGTGTCTTTGAGGCGTTTCTTGCGCGGCATCGAAGCTCATCAGGTGTTGGGGTGAACCCCGTAATTCCGCTCGACGGTTGCAAGATGCGCCTTCGGAGAGGCCCGCGCGAGGGCAAATAAAGTTTTCTTCATGATCCGTTCAGTAAGGCTTTACCACTCCGAGGGTTTCTTCAAGGAAGCATTTCTTGAACCTATAAATGAAATCGAGGACCAAATGTCATCCAGACCATTTCTCATTGGCGCGCTGCTAGCCGGTTCGGCCGGCCTCGTGGGCTTCGGGGCCGCCGGCCGTCAGGGAGACGCTGTTGAATACACCGATTTCGGACAAGTACGCACCCCGACGGAGCCCGCGTTCGTCGCGGCCGTCGAGCCGCCATCAGCCGCACCGATCAAGGAATTTCGCATCCCGATCACGCACGAGACCATCGAGATCGCCAAGGGCGTGACCTACGAGGGCTGGACCTTTGGGGGCACGGTTCCCGGTCCGGTCATCCGAGTCCGCGAGGGTGACCTCGTCCGGATCAAGCTGGTGAACGAGTCGCCGATGCCCCATTCGATCGACTTCCACTCCGCACGGATTCCCTGGAACGAAGCCTATCGATCCATCATGCCGGGTGAGGATATCGAGTTCGAGTTCACCGCGCGCGATCCCGGTGTGTATCTCGTGCACTGTGGAACGCCCCCGGTCACCATGCACATCATGCAGGGCATGTATCTCGCCATCATCGTAGACCCCAAGGAAGGTTGGGGCAGGGGCACCAAAGTGGACAAGGAATTCGTCATCGTGCAGAGCGAGTTTTACGCCGCACCGGGCGAGGGCGGGTCAGCACGTAGGGCGGATTGGAAAGCCGCCATGGGCAAGGACGCGAGTCACGTGGTGTTCAACGGCCGCGCCTTTCAATACAAGGCGCACCCGTTGCAGGTGGAGTTGGGTGACCGCGTTCGTTTCTTCGTGGTGTCGGCCGGACCGTCATTCCGCAGCGACTTCCACATCGTCGGCGCCGTCTTCGACCGCGTTTATCCGGACGGAAATCCCGACAATGCGTTAGTGGGCGTGCAGACATATACGGTGCCCGCCGGCGGAGGAGCGGTATTTGAGACCGTCTTCGAGGAAGGCGCGAGCGGGGTGGGTCTTTATCCGTTCGTCACTCACGCGTTTGCCGATGCCGAGAAGGGAGCGGTGGGCCTCATCCAGGTGACGGACCCCGCGAGTGTGGTGGCTGAGCCCGCACCAGAGGCTCGCTAGTCGAGACTGACCGCAAAGGTGGTGGGGTGACGGCTGCTGCTCTCACCCACCACCCTGCCGAGCAAATCGTAGGATTATTCTCGACCTGAATGACTGTCGTTCATGAAGACGATGACCCTACTTCTTCATCGACCGGTGATGGTAAAGCTGTCACACCGATCGCGCCGCCTCCGAGAGCCGCGTATCTGCCGTAAGAAGTTCTAGGCCGTCTATGTGCCGCCGCGCGAGAACGTAAGTGGCGAGATGAAGCGCATCGAGTGTGCGCAGCGATCCGCGAGGTGCGACTTGGCTGGCCGTCTCGCACACCTGACGCGTTAGTTCCCATATCTCACACCGGTTCCACACCGCATCTATCTCTCTCGCGGCATCTGCCAAATTTTCTTCCGAGGCTCGACCGTCGGCACGCAGGCGAAGCAAAACGCGGGTTGATTCCACCAGCGACAACCGCGACGTCACCAGTGCGCGAGCCGCTCGGAGCTTCTGCCCCACCTGCGGGCTCACACCGGACTCCAGAACGGCGCGCAAGACCGCCGACGTATCGAGGTAGAGAGCGCCGGCCACGAATCAGGCTGTGGATCGGTCTCCGCGAAGTTCGTCGAGCAACTCCTGTGCGGTACCTTTCGGCAGCCCGAGGCCCTTCGGCTTCCACACCCATCCCCGTTTCGGCAACCGCGCGCGGGTCACCTCGCCGGCCTCGGCCAACGCCCGCAGCGTCTCGTCTGGCCCGTTCCGTCTGGTCAACTGACGCGGTGCGGGACGGATCTCCGCCACGACCTCATCGCGCTCGGTCACGAGCAACGACTCCCCGGCCTTGACCAGTCGAATGTACTCGGACAGCCGCGCCTTGAGCTGCTTGATTCCCACCGCCTTCATAGCAAGAAAGGTAGTTACCGGTAGTCACCTGGTCAATGGATGCCTCTCCACATTTCCCCCGAGGCTTTGGCCATTGTGACATGGGATAACGGACGACCGCTTTCCGCACTCCGAAGGAGAATCGAACCCCGGCTCAACGTCCCCTTACCGATCAACTCCCGAGGTACGCGTAAGCGGTCGCCGAACGGGTCTCGTAAGACGTCCAAATACTTTGACGTCGCGATGCTTCCCAGGAACACGACGTCGGTCTGGCCGTCTAGTGAACTCGCGAGTTCGCCAGCGCTGGATTCCAGCGAATCTCGGTAGCGCGGTTCTCGGGGATCGATGGGGACGATGGCCATCTGTTGTAATGCGCCGGGCCGGATCGGTGCGTCCGGCTCCATCAAGCCCACACCGGGAGCAATCACGTGAATACCGCGAACCCCGCGAGGCGGATCGGCAAAGGCACGGGCGTAGGCGAGCTTCCCCCGGAAATAGAGCTGGCTCATGAAGCTGAAGGCTTCGCCGAGCGTAACCTGGTCGCCGCCATGGAGTCGGCGTGCGAGTGGAAACGTCGCGTCCGGGTTGAGGAGATAATGCGCGCGCTTCCCCGAGCAGTCCGCGGGAGACAGCAGGAAGATCGTACCGGAGGCGGAAGGCCGATACACTGTTGCCAAGTCGAGCGAGGCGTCTGCCGTGAATTACCGATTTGGGAAGACCGCGAACTCGCTCGACTCGAGCAACCGCTCGTCGGCCGTCACCAGGGTAAGATCGTACACCTTGGCTGTCGCTGCCAGGAAGCGATCGGCAGGATCCAGGTGGGCCAAGCCGATCTTCCGGCTCTCTGCGGCCACGGCATGTGTGAGGGCCGCCTCCCGAAACGGTCCGGCTCTGAGCATCGCGTCGACGGTGCTGTGCGCGTCATCGGTTACCGCGATCCGCCCCAACGACCCCGGAGGAGCGACCACGTCGCCTACTATCCATCGGCTTGGCAGGGCGAGCATATTTATGCGCATGGGCGACGAGATCATGTTGGCCGACGCATGACAGATCCCAGCTCCGTCACACTCGGCCTTCGCGCCAACCGGCGCCAGTTCTGGCTGCTGGTCGCGGTGAACGCGTTCGTGGGTGCCATGGTCGGACTCGAGCGCACGGTGCTGCCGCTGATTGCCGACCAGGAGTTCGGCATCGTATCGCGGAGCGCGGTTCTGTCATTCCTGGTCACCTTCGGCCTCGTGAAAGCCGCCACCAACTTCTTCGCAGGCGTGGCGGCGGACCGGATCGGAAGAAAGCCCGTCCTCCTCTTGGGATGGCTGTTCGGTCTCCCCGTGCCGTTCCTGGTGATCTGGGCGCCGGCGTGGTCCTGGATCGTGTTCGCCAATGTGCTACTCGGCATCAACCAGGGTTTGGCATGGTCCACCACGGTGATCATGAAGATCGACCTCGTGGGACCCAAACGCCGCGGGTTCGCCATGGGGCTGAACGAGTTTGCCGGCTACTTGGCAGTCGCCTTGTCGGCGTACGCGACGGGTCATGTGGCCAGCGTGTTCGGGCTGCGGCCCGAGCCGTTTTACATGGGCATCGCCTTCGCGGCCATCGGGCTCTCCCTGTCGGCTCTCTTCGTGCGGGAAACCGCGGGACACGTGCACGAGGAGATCCGGCTCTCGCGTGAGTTCGAGACGGTCCCAAGCACGCGGGAGGTGTTCGCGCGGGTATCCTGGAAGGACCCCGCCCTGATGAGCTGCAGCCAGGCGGGCCTGTTCAACAACCTCAACGACGGCCTGGCGTGGGGCCTGTTCCCACTCTTCTTCGCCGCGGCGGGGCTATCCCTACGCCAGATCGGCGTCCTGGCCGCTGTCTACCCGGCCACCTGGGGAATACTGCAACTCATGACCGGGACGCTGAGCGACCGGTGGGGCCGAAAATGGATGATCGTAGGCGGCATGGCGTTACAGGGCCTCGCCCTGCTGGGATGGCTGCGACCGAAGGCTTCATTGCCTGGATAGTCGCCGCCGTGGTGCTGGGTGCCGGTACAGCCATGGTGTATCCCACCCTGCTCGCCGCCGTTAGCGACGTGGCACACCCCAACTGGCGCGGGTCGGCCGTCGGGGTGTACCGACTGTGGCGCGACAGCGGTTATGCGGTAGGCGCCATCGTCGCAGGGATCCTCGCCGACGCGTTCGCCATACCGGTGGCGATCATGGCCATCGGCTTCCTCACAATCGGTTCGGGTCTCTTCGTAGCATGGAGGATGCCGGAAACCCGCCCGACGACCTGAAAACGGGCGAGTCCGCGTTCCGCAGGTCAAAGTTTGGCCGGTTCGCGATTCCTAGGCGATTTGGCTGCCGCTTGAGGTCGTGGGTCAACTTCGATTAGTCGGGACCAAGATGAACTGGACCACGGAACCGTCCTTCTGACATGAAGCCAAGCCCCCGAACGTCGCTGGGACGCTCGGGGGCTTCAAGGCTTCGCTACGCGCTAGAATCTCACCGACGCCCCGAACCCAAAGCTGCCGTCTCGCTGCGGGCCTAGGCTCACGCGGAGTCGGTCGAGGGGGACTTCCTCCCAGCGGTCGGTCTTGCTCGATGCGCCGATAAGTGCCCCGAACACGATGCCCCCGAGCCCGAAGAGTGCAGCGCCAAACACGGCCGTCTCCCCGCGACCAGCGGGGGCGAACATGCAGAAACCCTCGCATTCTTCATAACTCGCGTATCCGATGACCGCTCCCGCTACCATACCGACGACCAATCCGATCCCGGCGCCCGTAGCCGCATTCGACTTCCGGCCCCGAACCACTTCGAGTCGCTTCACGGAAGCGAGTGACACTGCCAGTTGTGTTGCTGGCTCACCGATTCTCAAGACAACGCTGTCGGCGGTAAGGGCCGCTAGGGTGCCCTTGTCCGTTCGACAATCTATGCGCGTGGCCCCTCCGTATAACGTTCGGGTCCCGCATTCATGCGAAATTCGGACTCGCGTACCTGGTTTAATAGGCGGTCGCCGCACCTGAGCCGTGGCGCTGGTGAGCGGCACGAACGCGAGGATGGCAACGAGAATTGTGGCGTGACGCATGGCGTAGTCCTGTGTGGCAGCACACCAAGCCTACTGTAGGCGCGTCAAGGAAGCGTCAAGGCGTTTACGGGCTTCACTCCCAACAGCCAAAGCCCAACGACTGGCCGAATGAACTGACAAACGCCCGCGACCTTCTTTTTCTGATTGCCGTCGGCCAGGATAAAGCGAAGGGTGGCGAAGGAACAGAGAAGCGCGGGTTGTGAAAAAATTCACTGAGATGTTCACTGACCGCCGAGTACTAACAAAAACCCCGCAACCGTGTAAGCCGTTGCAGGGTTTCTTCTTGTCCTCAGTC
>JADFPO010000166.1 GCA_022562295.1 Gemmatimonadota bacterium | reverse complement strand
GGTCCGCCAACGCCGCGGTCAGGCGCGTGAACTGCTCAGCCTCTTCCTTGAGCAGCTCTTGCACGAAAAGGGGATCGGCTGAATCGGTCGGGACCGTCGGCGGACTCTCGCGGTCGGTGACCAGGCCTCGCACGCCCGGCCCGACCAGCTGGTCTCCGAGCCGCTTCAGATACGCCGACGCGTCGGCCGATCCGGCGAGCAGCGACTCGAGCTCAGCCCGGAGTTCGGGGTCGTCGCCACAATGTGCGTCCAGCCAGGCGGTGCGGTCTGCCGGCCGGACGCCCGAGACCCGTTCAAACAGATCCTCGAGTTGCTCCCAACGGGGATCGGCGCTCATGCGTCCGCTCCCCCCAGGGACGGACGCAGTTCGCGGTAGAGCCACGCCTGTGCCATGGCCCATCCCCGCTCGACCGTGGCGGCGGAGATGCCGAGCGCCGCGGCCGTCTGCTTGATCGTCATGCCGCCGAAGAACCGGCACTCGACGATCCGACCCTGGCGTTCGCTGCGCTCGGCGAGACGAGTGAGGGCATCGTCCAGCACCATGATCGTTTCGGGACTCTTGGGCTGATCGCTTCCGGGGTCTGCGAACATGTCCACCTCGCTGAGTGACTCACGCCGGAAGCCCCCGCCGCGCTTTTGCGCCTGCTGATCGCGGGCGTAGTTGATCAAGATGTGCCGGACCGCGCGGCCGGCAGCCGCGAGGAAGTGAGCTTCGGTTTCCCAGTTGGCCGCCGGCTGCGCCACGAGCTTGAGGTAGGCTTCGTGCACGAGGGCGGTGGTGTTGAGCGTTTCATTGCCGCGCCATTTCCTCCGCTGGCGGCGGGCGAGCGCGCGCAATTCCTCGTACACGAGGGGAAAGAGCTCGTCGTACGCATCATGGCGGCCGTCCCGCAGGTCCGCGAGGAGGTTGGTTACAGTGTCTTTTTTGCTGTGCGGCACGTCGGACCACCTGGGAATTAGAATTGGCCCTCCGTAAGGTAGAGCTGGGTGAGCGGACCGTCCAGGAGCTTGATGCGGTGTTCACCCGATGTTGGCGGCGTGATACGGATCCGGACGGTCAGCGGTTCGTCAGGCTCGCTAGTTGGGGAGCCGGTGTGCCGCAAGATGAGGCACATTCCGCCGTTTTCGTGTCCATCCTGATGAGGGGCCACACCCGGAAGATGATGGCCGAGATGATGCCTGCCGAGGCATTGACCTAGGTTTTTCGACCCGCTACTTGCCCAAGGAGGCGATCGATGCCCGCTCAATGCCGAGCAGTCCTGTTAGGTAGCATCGCACCGTGCGTCTTTGCGTCACCGCTGGTCGCCCAGACCTGCTCATCCGAGCAGCAGGCCGTCCTAGCGGTCGTGGAGCAATCGTACGTGGATGCCCTCGGGAAGGACGCGACCTGGGTAGACCGGTTCACTCACCCCGAGGTGCTGAGCTGGGGGAGCACGGAACCGGTACCAAGGGACCAGGCGGATACGAGGCGATGGGCTGAGTACGGTTATGAGAACTCGACAGCCCTGATCCACTCCATAGCGCCGGTCGGGATTGCACTTCGCGGTAACGTGGCAGTCGTCCATTACTACAAGACGATCGCGAGGGAATATGGCGAAGGAAGGCGTGAGACCCATACGGGTCGATGCACGGTCACGTTGACCCGAGACGACGACACGTGGCGATACCTAGGATGGCTCTGCACTGGCTGAACTTCAGATATGAGGAGGTGGGTGAAATGAGACAGGCTCCATGGGGCCTTGTGGCTAGCGTTCTAGCGCTACCGCTAGCATGCACAACGACTGATCGAACACCAACTGACCAGCAGAATGTTTACGAAACCCTCCTCGCCCAAGCGCGCCCAGCCCTGGAGCGATTCTACAAGGGAGACCCATCCGGTTACGTTGAGCTCTTTGCCGACGAACTGACTTACTTCGACCCAAGATCCGGGGGTCGCCTGGATGGCATCATTGCGTTAAAGGACTATTTCGCTCCTATTGAGGGTAAGATCAATGTCCCGAGGTACGAAGTGTTGAATCCTAGAATCCAGCTACACGGCGACATCGGCGTCTTTACGTACAACTTGAACGAGTTCGCGAGCGATGGTGCTGTGAGCGTTCGTTGGAACTCTACGGAGGTCTACCGCCGAATCGGCGAGGAATGGCGAATCATTCACGCTCACTGGTCCACCATAGAAAACACAGAGTAGCCTCAGCGCGGTTCCACTGGGATGCGCCGCAGGTTCATTCGCCAAGCCGTTCGACAGCCGTGCTGTGGGCGTCACCTCGGCCGTATGGTTATGGATCGCCGACGTCACCGACGCGGACCTCCAGTGACCTCGGAGTAGGCGTCCCTCGTCCTCTTAGGACGATTCGCCGATAGGCACCGAGTGCGGGATCTCATCGCACAACCCAAGGTGGCCCTCTCGCCACGCTTTCCCGAAGGTGGGCTTTCCGTTGGACCTGTCAGCCCCCGTCCTCGCACTCGCCGAACCCGCGGCGGTCATGAAACGAAGACGGGGAGGCGCCTGATAGAGTCCTCGGCCGTTTGCGTGTCGGGCGTTGAGGGGTGTACACTGAATGGGCCCGTTGAAGTTCCAATTCTGATGGAGGCCACCGATGAAACGCCGTGCTTTTGTCCGATCTACGCTTGCCGCAGCGGTGGGCGTAGTTCGTGGATGATCCCGCCGAGCACGTGGCCTGGATCAAACAGTTCTGGACGCGTTCACCCAGGGGTTCTATGTGAACGACGGAGACCCCGACGCGTATGTCACAGATAAGGTCATCAGGAACTACCGGGAGAATTACGATCGGCTCGTGGAGATCAAGAACAGGTATGACCCGGGCAATCTGTTCCGCATGAATGCGAACGTGCAGCCGACGGTGTGAATGGGTGCGGGCGGTCGCGGCATCACGACTGCTCGAGGATCTGAAACCACTCTGAACCACCCCTCTCTGCTCCACCCCCGCGGTTCGACCCCACCCACCACGACGGTACCTCACACCCCATGCGGCCTGTACAGGGCCATAGCGACACTCCCTCCGGCCGCTTCTCGTAGTTATACTACGTTGTAGTGAAACTCGGCGATCAAGGGAAGACGACATGGGCTATCTCGGTGAATTCGAACAACTTATCCTCTTTTCCGTCGTGGAACTCGGGGACGATGCCTACGGGGGAGCGATCCGGGAGACGATTGAGCGGAGGACGGGCCGGGTGGTCTCCTCGGGGGCGATCAACACGGCCCTGGGCCGTCTCGCCGAACGGAATCTGGTCATGTCGCGGGTGGCAGAGCCCGCGGCAGGCCGCATGGGTCGGCCACGGAAGTATTACTCGCTCCAATCGGCCGGTGCTCGTGAACTGATGGCCAGCTATTCCACCATCCAGGCGATGGCGGGTGGCCTGATCCCGAGACTCACTGACTTGGCTGAGGGCTGACCGTGCCAAAATCGCGAAGTCCCGGCGTACTGCGCCGGCTGGCAGCCCTGCTCATCCGAGGCCCGGAGTCCGCGTTCATTTTGGCGGACCTGGACGACACGATGGAGCGTGAACTCGCCCGCGGCATTCCGTTGTGGCGTGCGCGGTGGCGCTACGCGATGAACGTGTTCGCGTCCGCGTTCAGCGTTTGGCGTACACGGTGGCGGATGCCGAACCTCGGAATGTCCTGGCTCGATGTGAAGCTCGGGTTGCGGATGCTCGTGAAGCAGCCGGGCTTGACGCTCGTGGCGGTGTTCGCCCTCGCGATCGGGATTCCGGTCGGTCTGGTCCCGGCGCATTTCGCGAACGCGATTCAAGCCCCGCTCCCCTTCGACGAGGGCGATCGGATCATGGTGCTGCGGAACTTCAACGTGGCGACCTCTGACCCAGAGACGCCGTCGTTGTACGACTTCATGCAATGGCGCGACGAGTTGTCTACGTTTGGAGCGCTCGGCGCCGCGAAGACAGGGGGTTACAACGTCAACGCCGAGGACGGGCGTGCCGCACCCGTTCCGGGGGCTGAGGTCACGGCCTCAACGTTCGACATTCTCCGCGTGCGGCCGCTACACGGCCGGACACTCATTTCCGCGGACGAGGTGATCGGTGCGCCGACGGTGGTCGTCATCGGGTACGACCTCTGGCAATCGCGTCTGGACGGCGACCCCGACGTCGTAGGTCGGACCATCCGAATCGGGCGAGTCCCTCACACCGTGGTCGGCGTCATGCCGAAGGAATTTCTCTTCCCCTACCGCGACCAACTGTGGCTGCCTCTGCGGGTGAGCGCGCTCGCCGACGAGCATCGCCTGGGACGGGAGTTTACGATGTTTGGGCGCCTGTCGGACGGCATCTCGTCGGAAGAGGCCCAGGCAGAGATGACCACCGTCGGTCTCCGTATGGGGGTTGAAGACCCGGACACGCATACGTGGCTCCGACCCGAGGCAGTGCCGTTCACGATCGGCTTCTTCGGCCTCCCAAAAGGGGGCTTTCAGTCGATGCCTGAGTTCTACTTGGTTCAAGTCCTCACACTGCTACTGCTCGTGGTCGCGTGTGCCAATGTCGGCATGCTGCTCTTGGCGCGCACCGCGAGCCGGTCGTCTGAGTTGGCGGTGCGTACGGCCCTGGGCGCCAGTCGCGCGCGGATCGTGTCGCAGCTGTTCACGGAAGCGCTGGTGTTCGCGGTGTTAGCGGCCGGAGTGGGACTTCTGTTGGCCGATCGGATCTCGGTACGATTCGACTGGATGGAGAACCTACTGCCATTTTGGGTCGACCTTGGAGTGACTCCCGCGACCGTCCTCAAGGCGCTTTTGCTCGCCGTGTTCAGCGCCGGGGCCGTGAGCGTCGTTCCGGCTCTAAAGGTCACCGGCAAGGCGGTTCAGCGGAGCATGCAACGCGCTGCCGCGGGTCGATCTGGAGTTCGATTCGGTGGTATGTCGAGCGCGCTCGTTGTCGCCGACGTGATGCTCACCGTCGCGACGGTCGGACTGGCCGTGGGCCTCTGGAACGGGCTCACGGAGGCCCGGGACGGGATGGATATTCAGGCCGACCGGTTCTTGTCCGCCCAACTCAGGATCCCACGTATCGAGCCGGCGGACGGAGCCGCATTCGACCGGACTGAATTCATGGCGCGGGTGGGCGCTACCCAGCGGGAGCTGGTTCGACGCCTAGCGGCAGAACCGGGCGTGCGCGGTGTGGCCGTGGGGAATGTGCTGCCCGGTATGGACCACTCCGGTCGTCGGTTCGAACTTGACGGGGAGAATCAGTCGGGCGTCTCGGAGAACCGTTGGGCTATGAACGCGCGCGTCGACGTGGACTTCTTCACCGCATTTGAGCAACCGATCTTGGCCGGTCGCGGATTCGAATTGAGTGATCTCGGTGAAGACGGCTCGGCCGTCATCGTCAACACGACCTTCGTCGATCGGATGCTGGAGGGAAGGAACCCGATCGGGAGGCGCATTCGGTACGGAGCCCGGACGGACGAAGAACCAGGCCCTTGGTACGAGATCGTCGGTGTCGTCGGTTCTCTCGGTATGAAC
Source organism: Gemmatimonadota bacterium (assembly GCA_022562295.1). Lineage (GTDB taxonomy): Bacteria > Gemmatimonadota > Gemmatimonadetes > Gemmatimonadales > GWC2-71-9 > B3T1B10. Next base: position 1,266 of record JADFPO010000166.1, on the reverse strand, counting down.
CAAGCGGCCCTGCCCGGTAGGGACGCGGGGATATATCACCCCGCGGCCCCAGGAGAAATCAACCCGCTCCGCCTGGCCATTCATGTGGGCGACGACCCCACGTCGTTTACCCCTCGGTTGCGGGCGCTCGCAATCGAGGTCGATCCCACCGCGACCATCTCGGAGCCGGTGGCGCTCGACGAGGCATTCTCGTTCAACACGGTCACGATGGATTGGGTAAAAATTGGGGCCGGAACTCTCATCGGCATCCTGGTCGGGCTCTCAGTCTCCGGTATCTACGCGCTCATGTCATTCACGGTCGCTCAGCGCAAGCGGGAACTCGGAATCCGAGCGGCCCTTGGCGCGCAACGGAACAGCATCGTGCTCACCATAGCCGGGCGTGCGCTCGCCCAGCTCGGCGTCGGCGTTCTGCTCGGGATGCCCATCGCGGGAAGGTTGTTGTTCGAACTGCGCGGGGTGGGCCGGACGCCGATGGACTCACCGTTCGTCGCCACGCTTCTCGTGGGTATGAGCGTGATGGTCGTGATCGGAATGCTCGCGTGCACCGCGCCAACGTTGCGCGCGCTGAAGATCACGCCGACCGAGGCGCTGAGGGAGGGGGGTTGACGGTGGCTGATTCCCGAGGTCCCGGTGTACTGCGCCGGCTGGCCGCCTTCCTCATCCGAGGGCCTGAGGCCGCGTTCATCTTGGCCGACCTGGACGACGCGATGGAGCGCGAACTCGCCCGCGGCATTCCGTTATGGCGCGCGCGGTGGCGCTATGCGGTGAACGTGTTCGGGTCGGCAGTCAGCGTTTGGCGCACGCGGTGGCGGGTGCCGAAGCTCGGAATGTCCTGGCTGGATGTGAAGCTCGGGTTGCGGATGCTCGTGAAGCAGCCGGGCCTGACGTACGCGGCGGTATTCGCGCTCGCAATTGGAATTCCGGTTGGTTTGTAGAGTCGGGTTCCTGCACCCCTGTATTTCACTTGCCCGCCTCGGAGCGCCAGGCCGTGCGGCTGCGGAATTAAGGAAGGCCGCCCGAACCACCCCCCGAGGCGAGAGCGGGTGTGGACTGGGGTGTTTTACGCCACGGTGGACCCGAGGGGCGGGGATATCATCGATCTCGCAGATTGGTACTCCGAGCGGGGCGAACATCCCGCCATCTTGTCGCCAGATTGGGGAGCGTTGCTGCTGCTTCCTCCGCTGTGGCTCGGCGGTGTTCTCGTGGTTCTCCTTCAGCTCGCCCGAGAAGAGCCCAAAGATCTGTCGCTGGCCAAGGCCAAGCGCA
>JADFPO010000165.1 GCA_022562295.1 Gemmatimonadota bacterium | reverse complement strand
TGCGGATACCGATCTTGTCGAACAGCGCGCGCTGCGGGTACGTGTGGTAGTTCTGACCCAGCCGCTCTTCGACGCCCTTACGGATCAGATGGTTGATGGTGACGGGATCGGAGTTGCGGTAGCGGCCTACCGTGTTGGGCGGCCACTGGGACGGGCGCGTGATGGCCCATTGGTGCGAGTCGATAGCCCCGGTATATACGTACAGGTGATCCGGATACCCGGCGGGATAGCCGAACTCGACCTCGTAATCCGGATCTTGCGGCGCGACGAAGCGCAGCCCAGAAGACATGCGCATGATGTCGCCGATGCGAATCGTGGCGCGGGGGTCGCCGGGCGTCTCGTGCCATGCGTCGATCGGCGCCGGCTCCCACAATTCGTAGACTCCCTGGTGTACCAGCGTTCCCATCAACGTGCCGGTGAGGCTCTTGCCCATCGACCAGCTCTCGAGGTGTGTGTCCTTGTCGAGACCCTCCATGTAGCGCTCGCCGATGATGCGGCCCTTGTAGGTGACCACGAATGCGGCGGTCAGGCTCTCGAGCGGGTCGAACGCCGCAGCCACCGCTTCCGCAACCTTGTCGGCGTCGATCTCCGGAGGCAGCGGGTCGTCGGACAGCACGTCGCCCATCGGCCAGGGCTGGGTCATCGGATCGGGTAGACTCGATGTCACCGTCACCGGTGTGAAGAATGGCTTGTCTTGGCCCCTCGGCAGCGCCGAGCACCCCTGATCGCCGTTGAATGTCGCGGTGCGCGTCACCTCGTTGTTCAGCGTGAGACGCACGACGCGGTTCTCCATATCGATGACCGTGTCGGTGACGAGCTTGCGGGTGTCGGGCGGCGAGGTGAAGAAGCCCACGTTCTCGGCGGCGTAGGCGGGGTCCAGCCCGGTGATGAACACGGCCGAACACAGGATCTTGGCGAATCCCGCCATCGAATGCTCGTGCGCGTCGCCCGGCGGGGTCTCCCATTCGGTGTCCAACTCGAACTCGGCGGCTCGGGCCACCAAGGCCGCAGCCTGCGCATCGGCGTCGTCACCGGGTTCGTCGGAACACGATATGACAGTCGCCAGCATCGCCAACGTCGGCACAAAAGCCGTGGTGCGGTGCGTGAATCTCATCGTTTGTCTGTCTCCTTCTAGTAGGGTGTCACGAACCTGGAGTCGTCATCGAGCGCTAAGATATCGTTGAGAGCGAGGAAGGACTAGTAGAGAGGACGATCGGAGACGAGGAGAGACGATCGAAGACGATGGGAGACGATCAAAGACGATCGAAGACGCACTGGACCCAATGCTCCGAATCATCCTCTCGGCCTCATCGTAGGTCTTATCGTCTTCGACCGTCCTAGACCGTCTTCGTCCGTCCTCGTCCCTGTTTGCTAGGCTCGGGACAGATGGCTACAATCTCGTCGTGAGAACATCCGATTCTTCGACGGTCAGGCTCGTCGGCATCACCGGCATCGTTACGGACGGACACGGTGTGGCGTCCGGCAAGAGCCCCGGGTCGCCGTTTCCAAAGGGCACCATCGAAATGCAGATCCCCGTGTTCCAGCGGCTCGGACTCGACCTGAGCTGGGCGTATCCCGCCACGCTGAACATCTCGGTGGCCCCAAAACGCCTTCGCATCACTCGGCCGTGGCATGTCTTCTCCGATGTGAAGTGGTTTGAGGATTGGCCGCCTGAGAGCTTTTCCTTCTCGACCTGCGCCGTGGAGTACGGGGACGCGCGGCATCGCGCGGTCATCTATTACCCGCATGAGGAGACGAGAACCGATCATTTCCAAAAACCCGAGATCGTCGAGGTTCTCGCCAGTCACATACCCGACATCAAGACCGGATCGGAGGTGACCCTGTGGGTGGACCCGACTCAGGTGACGGTGGAGTGAGCTAGGAGCTACGAGCCACGGGCTACGGGCGACGCCCCGTCTTTTAGAACGGTCGAAGCGGTCACTCACGACTTGCGCCTCCCCCCAACAACGACGCCAACGGCACCCACGCCGAATACCAGCACACCGGCACGGATCACGTCTCGCATGACGCCGAGGTAGGCGGCACCGAACTGACCGATGGCACCGATCACCTGCAGCACCAGGGCCACCAGCACGATCGACACACCCACCATCACCGTTCGGATCCACTTGAGCCGGCCGAAGTACTTCGAGAGCGGGAAGTCACATTCGGGGCAGAAGTCGCCGCGGGGCATGAGCCAGATGAACGACCACCGCTTGCCGTCGCCCTGCGACGGTTGAGGTGGCGCCGTTACTTCGCTCGGTTTCTGGACGGGAACGAGCGTGTCGCACTTGGGACACTTTACCGTCGTCCACATCGCGCTCACGCGCTGGCTCAGCCGAGTCAAGTATTCCTCCCGCAGACCTGCAGTACCTTTGGCGACATGGTTCGCTCCCCCACTCGCTGTGACGACATGACCTCCATGCGTCCGGCTAAGATAAGGGCGGGGGCACGGTGCGACTAGGATAGTGCAAATTGGACGATCGAAGACGATCAAAGACGATCGAGGACGATCAAAGACGATCAAAGACGATCGAGGACGATCGAAGACGGTCGGGGACGGTCGGGGACGGTCGGAGACGGTGGAGGCGGAACAAAAAAGTCTGCGGCGGACTCGAGACCGTCCGCCGCAACTGCGGATCTCCTGTGCTAGCCGGTAGCTCTGTCGGAATTTCGATTAGAAGACCACAAACTGTGATGACACGACACTTTCTCGTTGCCGCAATCCTCGGCACCGCCGCATGTAGCGGAACGCGCGGGGCGGGGCCTCCCCCTCCCCCTCCCCTTCCCTCTCCCACTGCCCCCTCTGCAGACCTCATCACCATCTACGACGCTGTGCGGGTGCCGGGGCTCGAAGATCGCCGCTTCAATCACGCCACGTATTGGAGGGCGGTAACACCCTATTTGGGTGGCAGCGTGACAACGGTAACGGAGGGTACCAGCGCCGAGGGCCGGGAGCTCCGGCACCTCAGCTTCGGCTCCGGCGAGACGACGGTGCTGCTGTGGTCTCAGATGCACGGCAACGAGAGCACCGCGTCGATGGCGCTGGCGGACATCATCCGTTTCTTCCACGACCGACCCGATCATCCGCTGGCCCGGCGCATCGCCCGTGGCGCCACCATCCACATGATTCCGATGCTCAATCCCGATGGAGCCGAGCGATTCCGCCGCCGGAACGCCCAGGGAATCGACGTGAATCGCGACGCGCGGCGGCTCCAGACACCGGAAGGCAAGTTCCTCAAGGCGGTGCGGGACGCCCTCGAGCCGGAATTCGGCTTCAACCTGCACGACCAGAGCGCCGCGGTTCGGGTAGGCCGCAGCGACCGCATTGTGGCGATCGCGCTGCTGGCCCCGGCCTACAACGAGGCGAGGGACGTGGACGCCAAACGACGCCGGGCGATGCAGGTGGCGTCGGTGCTCGTGGAAGCGATGGATCCACTCGTGGGCGGCCACATCGCCAAGTACGACGACACGTTCACCCCTCGCGCATTCGGTGATCTCATGGCGGCGTGGGGCAGCAGCACGATCCTCATCGAGTCGGGCGGTTGGCACGACGACAGCCAAAAACAACACCTGAGAAAGACGAACTTCGTAGGGATCCTTTCGGCGCTCGACGCGATCGCCACTGGTCGCTACGCGGACTACGACCCCGCCGTCTACGACAACCTGGAATTCAACGGCCGCAGCGTGCCGGACCTGCTCGTTGCCGGCGGAACGCTCGCAGTGCCAGGCGCGCCCACGCTCGCCGCCGACATCCTCATCCGTTACGACCGACCGCTGCTTCGGGAGGGCGGCCGGATCGTCGACATCGGTGACTTGGGTGAAGCCCAAGCGCAGGACACGCTGCGGGTCGACGGGCTCTACATCATTCCTCTACCCGAGGCGCTGGACGAAGACGGCGGATTGAACACGGGTGTGCCGGCCATGTTCGTGGCGGCGGAAGACTCTCTGGGCCGCAGGGTTCGGTTCCGCTTCGAGCGCGGCCCGCCACAGCGAGAAAATTGAGCACGGAGCGGCCGAGCCCCGAGGGCTCCCGGAATCGCTGCTCTCGCCAGCGACCCGTGTGGGAGTTATAATCACGAACACTCACTCATCGTCTTGGGAGTCATCATGAAACGATTCGTAGTCTCGGCGGGGGGGGTCCTCGCGGTGGCTTTGAGCCTGACCGCCCCGACCAGCGCGGCCGCGCAGGACGAGCAGAATTTCCTCGCGGTGGGCGAAATGGCACCCGACTTCGAGCTGCCGGGCGCCACGCGCTACGGCATCCTGGCCGAACCGATCAAGTTGAGCGATTACCGCGGCGAGACCGTCGTGCTGGCGTTCTTCTTCCGAGTAAGGACACGTGGCTGAACGATTCAAATGCAAGCGTACCGTGATCAGTACGCAGATTTGTTTCACGACGGCCAAGACGTGGTGCTCATCGGCATCTCGGCGGACCAACCCGAAGAACTGCACTCATGGGCGTCGGACGCAGACTTCCAGTTCCTGTTCGGGAGTGACCCGGGGAGCGGCGCGTACGCGGCGTTCGGCGGAGACCCCCGTGACAACGGCATGGTGGGAAGCCGCGCGGTGATCGTGATCGACCCCGAAGGTCGCATCGCGGGTGTGATTCCCCGATTCCTTCAGATGGATCCGACGGCCTACGAAGGGTTGGCCGAGATCATCGACGGAGCGATGCCGGAGGCGGAGCCCGGCAACTAAGCCACGAGGTACCCCGCAGGGTACACCGCATCACGGGCACCAGCTCGCAGCCAAACAGGGAGGCCGGCACTTCGGCGCCGGCCTCCCTCACTGTCACAGATCAAAGCCCACTGCTCACAGCCCACTCAGTTCCCCCCCCTAGCTTTTAGCTCCTCAAACCAATTCACCACGACGGGCCCCGCGTGATTTCGATACGCAATGCACAAAAAGGGTTACCACTGGCGGTAACGGTCTGGGCATCTTGGAGCGCGGGTCAGAAATATTTGTTGAGGCTGCGTATGAGCGCCATTGGCCGCCAACTGAGCCGGGTGCCGGCGTGGCGGAAATGGTAGACGCGGATACCTCACAAGTATCTGGGCATTCGCCCATCCGAGTTCGAATCTCGGCGTCGGCACCCACCGCGCAACTTGCGCCGAGTCGTAAGCTTGCGTGGCGAGACGGCCTGCGGTACCTTGGGCGTACTTGTGAGGTGTCCGCAGCCTTTCTGCTGCGAAAAAAGAGAGCCGTGCAATTCCCGCACGGCTCTCTTTCTCTATCCCTATCAAGTGCTTGTGAAGAAGTACTCTCCTTCCGCTACGCCGCCGCGTCCGAACGCCGCCCGTTCGATTGCTCCGTGGCCACCGGGAGCACGCTGTCGAACACGTCCACCGCGCGCCGCATGTCGTCCATCGTGCTGATGGAGATGCGCGACCACTCGCGGTCGTACGGCGGAAAGTCGCGCCCCACCAAGATGCCTCGCTGCTGGTTGGCGGCCCGGAAGTCGCCGGCAGGCATGCCCGTTCTCGCGAAGATGAAGTTGGCCTGCGAGTCGGTCGTCGCGATGCCCCTGGAGGCGAACCAATCGATCGTGAACTGGCGGGCCGCGGTGTTGCGCTCGGCCTCGTGCGCGATGCGGTCGGGGTCCAATATCGAGGTCCTCGCCCCGATGAGCGACGGGATGTTGAGACTCAGCCCGTAGTGCCACTCGCGCATCCTGGCGATGGCATCCGGATGCGCTACCACCCAACCGATGCGCATGCCGGCCATCCCGTGCGCTTTCGAGAACGTGCGTGCAACGATCACCCGCTCTTCCTTAATTGCGCGCGGAATCTGCGTCTCGTACCGCGGGTCGGTGACGTAGTCGTGGTAGGCTTCGTCGACCATGATCATCGCGTCGGTCTCACTCAAGATCCGATCGATCAGCGCCCCGATGGCATCGCCGCTGTGCAGCGTGGCGGTGGGGTTGTTGGGGTTGTTGACGAAGACCAGTCCCGCACCCCTCGCCGCGTCGGCCATGGCGCTCAAGTCCAGCGACATGTCCTTGAGCGGCAGTGCCTCAACCGGGTGACCGTTCAGGGTGGCGTAGTCGCGCGCTTCCTCGTACGATGGCGACGCCGTGACCAGATGCTTGGTCGGCGACGTGAACACGTGCGTTGCCGAACGCAGCAGTTGCGTGGACCCGTTCCCCACCATGACATGGTCGGCCGGGATATTGTGCCTCCCGGCAATCGCCTCGACCAACTCACCGATGGCGCCGCCGGGATAGCGGCCGGCCCTCGGACCGCCTTCCAGCGCTTCGTTCATCGCCGCGATCACGCGGGTGCCCGGGCCCAACGGGTTCTCGTTGTTGTGCAGAAGCAACGGACGCTCCTGCACCGGAAGCGCCAGGGACATGGCGCGCGCCCACGCGCGCGGCCCGTCATACGACATGATGGCGGCTGCCGAAGCACCCATGCCGACGCTCTTGACGAACGACCGGCGCGAGACGCCGTTCCGCATCCCGTCGATTCTCTCGTGCGTCTTCATGCCAGCACCTCCTCAAAGACTTCGCAAGCCCGCTTCATCTCGTCCATCGTTCCGATGCTGATCCTCGCGTGGGTCCGCTCCATCGGCGGGAAGTCGCGGCCCACCGATACGCCATGCTCCCGACAGGCGGCCCGGAAATCCGCTGCCGGCCGGCCCAGCTCCACGAAGATGAAGTTCGTCTGTGAGTTGTAGCACTCGTAACCCCGCCGAGCCAGGAAATCGATCGTGAATTGCTTGGCCTCGGTGTTACGGCGCTGCTCGGTGTGGACAAAGTCCCTCTCCCGCACCGCGGCGTATG
>JADFPO010000164.1 GCA_022562295.1 Gemmatimonadota bacterium | reverse complement strand
TTGCTGTTGATGATGACGGTGGACCTCCGCAGCATCATACGGCTGGGGCCGATGGCGTTGTTCATGGTCGTGGCCGGAACGTTCGGCATCGTCATCGGAGGGCCGATAGCATTGCTGGTGTTCGGTGCTTGGCTCCCGGAAGACATGTGGATGGGATTCGCCGCTCTTTCGGGGAGCTGGATCGGCGGAACCGCCAACATGGTCGCCATTGCCGAGAGCGTCGGGACACCTGATGCCATGTTCGGGCCGATCATCGTTGTGGACACCGTGGTGGGATACGGCTGGATGGGCGTGCTGTTGTTCTTCAGTGCGTACCAGGGGCGGTACGACAAGCGCGCCAATGCGCGAACCGAGGCGATCGAGGAAACCAACCGACATCTGGCGCAACTGACCGCCCATCGCCGGCCCATCGACCTGGGGCAGGTGACACTGCTCGTTGGACTGGGATTCGCGGGCGCCGTGGTGACAGGGCGTCTCGGACAAGGCCTCCCGGAGCTGGGCGATCCGACCATCATCAGTCATACCACGTGGGCGGTGCTGCTGGTGGTCACAGGCGGCCTGCTGCTTTCGTTCACTCCGCTCCGCAAGTTGGAGGAGGTCGGTGCGTCCCACTTCGGGTACGCAGCGCTCTACTTGCTCCTCGCCGGCATCGGAGCGCGGGCGGATCTCAAGGCAGTGTTGAGCGCACCTGTCATCTTGGCCGCCGGAGCACTTTGGATTGCGATCCATGTGGCCATACTGTTTGGAGCGGCGCGGCTGGTACGAGCCCCGCTGTTCTTCATTGCTACGGGAAGCATGGCAAACATCGGAGGCGCCGCTTCGGCGCCGGTGGTTGCGGGCGTGTATCATCCGGCCATGGCGCCAGTCGGGTTATTGATGGCGGTTGCCGGATACGTGTTGGGGATCTACGGTGGCCTCGCATGTGCCTACCTCCTTAGCCTGGTGGGCTGACTGGCACCTGGGAGCCGGGAGTTCCTCTTTCACCGTATCGCACTCCGACGCGGGGCAACGCTGTCTACGGCAGCCGGCACTGTATGGCGCGGGCGGGGTGCTGGTGACTGTCCGGTGCTGCCTTGAACTCTGGCGTGCTGGCCTGAGCTACCGCTGCCCACAGTCGCGAAAGTGGTCCGGCACCGGGGCTGGTAAACGGCGCATTTCAACGGATCTTAGGAGCCGCGTTACTTTTGGGATGATCGGAGTGTCTCTTGAATGACTGTGTGAAGCCGGCAGATGCTGTGCTGGTGCGGCGCGTGCTGGCGGGCGACGTCGATCTCTACGGCGTGCTGGTGGAGCGGTACCGCAACGAATTGGCGCGGTATGCCACCGCATTGTGTGGGGATCCGGACACGGCGGCTGACGCGATGCAGGAAGCGTTCATTCGGGCGTTCGATTCGCTGGGTTCGTGCCGGAATCCGGGCAAGTTCAAGGCTTGGTTCTTTCGGATTCTCACGAACCAGTGTCACAGCGTCCGGAATCGTCGGCCACACGTCCCACTGGAGCGCGCCGAGGTGGTGGCGGGCGAGCTGACGGACGAGCCGCTAGAGCGGCTTGAGCTGCGGCGCGCGATCGAAGAGGCCCTCGACTCGCTCACTGACGAACAGCGAGAGGCCTTTGTCATGAAGCACGTCGAAGGACGTTCCTATGCCGAGATGGCCGATTTGCTCGAGACTGGAGAGGACGCGCTCAAAATGCGCGTATACCGTGCCCGCGACGAGCTGCGGAAGCGCCTGGAGCATCTAAGAGGAAGCGCTCGGAGTATCTAGCTATGACCGATGAACGATTCAGTTCCGACACACACCGCTACCTGGATGGGGAGCCGGTCGATCTCATCACGGACGACGAGCGTGCCCTCGCCGATCGCTTGAACGAAGCGGTGGCCAGCTACGCACGGGGTCTCGAGGTCCCCGGACCCGAAGTCGACCGGGCAGTCATGGCGGTTATAAGCAGCCCCGCTCGGCGACGTTCATTCTGGCGGTGGTTCGTGGCGTCACACGTGGTGATGGTCCGGCCTGCACTTGCAGCCGCGGCGGTGATCGCCATCATCGCGTTTTCGTCGCTGGTCTCGATGCGGACATTCATCGGCTCGGAATCCGCTCGGGAGATTGCGACGAGCGGCGACTCGCTCCGGACCGTATTGGTGCGCTTCGAGGTCCGTGCGCCTGGGGTTCAGCGGGTGACGTTGGCGGGGTCCTTCAACGGCTGGGATGCGACGGCGATTGGCTTGACAGAGAACCGGGCGACCGGGGTCTGGACGGTCACCGTACCGCTCGCTCCCGGCGAATATCAATACCTTTTCGTGCTCGACGACGATCGCTGGATTCCCGACCCCACCGCACATGCGCAAGTCGATGACGGGTTTGGCCAGCTAAACAGCGTGATCGCTGTCGGACCCCGAGGAGTTGTGCGCTCATGATGCGACTCGTTCTTTTGTTGATCGCCATAGCAGCGCTCACACCCAGCGCCGGGTACGCACAAGGCGTGGATGTAGGGGAGCAGCTCTTGGCCCGTGGGGCCTCCGCTGCCTTCGCGGACGCGGTAGCCGATCTCGTGGCCACCGCCCGGGGCGAGGGCCTCCCCACCGATCCGATCGCCGACAAGGCTTTCGAAGGGTGGGCGAAGCGCGCGTTCGTGGCACCTGAGCGTGTCCTCACGGTGCTCGCGGAGCTGGCGACGCGACTCAGGGCCGGTCGCGACGCAACCGTGACGGCGGGGCTCGACCCGCCGCCGGGTAGCGTCGTCGCGGCGGCGGCGGAGGCATTGGGCCGCGGGTTGACAGCGGATCAGGTACGCGCTGTGATCGAAGCAGCTCCCGCGCCGGAGGTGGCGGCCGTTGGTCTCCTGACTGCATCGGCCCTTGCAGCCCAGGGATTGGAGACGGCTGCCGCCGTCAAGGCGGTGGAAGATGCATATCGCAGCGGTCGTCCCCCGGAGGAAGTGCTCGAGCTTCCGTCCGCTGTGGCGGGACTGCTCGCCCAGGGACTGGTGCCGGCGGACGTCGCGCGTCACATACTCGAGGGCGGACAGATCCTGATTCCGGTCACGCCGGCCCGAGGGCCGATCACCGATCTACCTCGACCCCCCAAGCGGCCTCGCCGGCGGTGAGGCGTACCAGACTCGTCGTCACACTCCTCACGGCGATCGGCGGACCACTCACCGCTCAGGAGACCTCCATCCTCGCCGGCGGCGTGCTGGCTCGATATGCCGACTCCATCTCGGGCTCCGCAGGCCTGCTCTCGGTGCGCCTACGGAATACGTCTCCGTCCGCGGCGGCAACCATCGAAGGTACCTTCTCGCAGTTCGCGGCCGGTGAGTGGGCGCTGCAACTCGGGGCTCACGGAACGACGTTCGGCTCATTGGGTCGAGGCCTCTTCGCCGGGGTCTCGGGCAGCGTGGCGGCCAACAATTTCCAGGGAGGCTCGTGGAGCGGTGCCGCTGCGGTCGGCCCACTCCTCGCACTCTCTGGCGGGCCCCTGATCGCCACGCTGGGGGCGTCAGTGGGCGGGCTCCGCCGCGTGGATGAATCTTGGCTTACCGTGGGCACAAGCTACCTGCGCCTCGGCTACCGGATGCCCGCCGGAGTCTCGCTCGAAGCTGGCATGGTCGGGACGAGCGCCGACACGATCCGGTACGCGAACGCCATCCTCGGCGTCAACTACCGCAATCCTCGCTTCCTCGTCGCCGTAGGCGGTGGCGGCCGCGTCGGCGACCTTTCGGACGATTTGTGGGGCCGGGCCTGGATCGAGCTCTTCCCGGCGCGGTGGCTCGCCCTGGAGGGAGCGGTGGGTCGTTACCCGCGCGACCTCAGCGGGTTTACAAACGGCGTGTTCGCCACGCTGGGCGCTCGGGTTAGCGTCGGCCGCACCACGCGCACCGTATCCCGTGCCGCCTCCGAACCGGCGCTCGGCGTCACCCGGTTGGAGACAGGGGACGTGCGGATTTTGATAAGGTACGGGAAGGAGGCGACCAGCGTTGCAATCGCCGGCGACTGGAGCGGATGGACCGCGTTCCCGCTGAGGCGCGAGGCGTCCGGCCGTTGGTCGATCGAGCTTCAACTCGAACCGGGCGTGTATAAGTACTCGCTGCTGGTCGACGGCCAACTCTGGACCATCCCGGAGGGCGCCCCGACGCTGCCCGACGAATTCGGGGGCGAGGTCGGGCTGCTCATCGTGCGGTGAGAAGAACATGACCCGCTGATCCCGCCCACGCCCCGCGACTCAGCACCCCAGCGTTAAAACCAAACCCGCCCCCGTCCCACCGGCCAACTCCATCCTGAACGAAAAACCATCAGGCGGTTGGACGCGCCCGGCAACATGAACGGCGCCCATGCTCGCCGACATTAAACGGTGTGAATGACCTGACAAACCGTAAACGCGCTGGTAAAAGTGTGATGTATCACACAGCCAAACTATGACTTAAGTCCGCACGTTACGTTTGCGTTGTCCATGCAGTCTTTGAGTACACGAAGATTTGCGTCGAACACTGTCGAGGTGTTGAGACGCAATCTTGGAAGTCATCAACCTAGAGAGGCACAACAAATGACTAGACTGCATCTTATCCGGCGACTGCAGGCATGCGTGCTGGTCGCGCTGGGAGCTGCCGCGTGCGGCGATTCAACCGGTACCGGCAGGGCGACGTTGACGGTGGCTTTGACGGATGCCCCGGACGCGTATTTCAAGAGTGTGATGGTGGAAATCGGAGAGATCGAGATCATCTCAGCCAGCGGCGCGCCGACATCGATCGTTGCCAGCGGGGGCCCTTACGACTTGCTGATGCTCCAGAACGGCGCAACCGCCAGCCTGGCGAGCCTCGATCTCGAGCCCGGTACGTACTTGCAACTCCGCCTGGTCATCAACAGTGTGGATGTAACACTGGCGGACGGGTTCAGCTTTGCCGACGGCGCGCAGAGCATGGGAGTGATCATTCCCAGCGGCGCGCAGACGGGCATCAAAATCAACCTCGACGGGGCCGACGGTGATGCTCAGAGCGCCGGGGTGGAGATCCGGCCTGGCGAGACCGTGCTGGTCATTGATTTCGACGTGTCGCAGAACTTTGTCCTTCTGGGGAACCCCGATACGGGCGGTGTGATCAACGGCGTCGTGTTCACGCCGTTGCTGAGAGCGACGGTGCTTGACATCGCCGGAAGCATCGCGGGTAATGTCAGCGTGCCGGTGGGCGTGGACCCGTCCGGTATCACGGTCATGGCCGAGCAGACAGATTCGGGGCTCCTGGAAGCACTTCAGACTCCGACGGCCACGGCGCTGACCGACGCCAACGGCAACTACCAAATCATGTTCCTGGCGCCCGGCACGTATGACGTGAAGGTAGAGGGCCAGGCCACGTCCCTTTCCGTGACGGTCGGTGACGGCCAGGACGTTACCGCTCAGGACTTCACGATTCAGTAATACAAACAGCTGCCGGGGGCCGCGCCGCGCGCGCGGCGCCCGGCAACTTCACCTGCGTGACGCCGCGGTGAGCCGGCCTGGCGCACGTTCGACTACCGGCCGCGCTTCAACAACAACTACATAGGGCTGCGCAACCGATTTGCGATTCTCAGCGAAGCGTATGCTTACGCAACGTTCGAGGAACGTGTGCTCGCGACAAAGTATTTTGTGGAGGGAACTCTAGAGTTTGCCCGGCGCAACGCGAGCGAAATCCGCCGCCGCACAGAGGAAGCGGATGCGCGGAAAATCGTGGGGACCGAGTTGGCCGTCCGCGCTCAGCCCAAACGCTCGGCGGAGCCAGTGGAGATCCTGCTGGGTGAGGTAGATGAAGAAACCAATCCCTACTCCGAGCGCACGATCCTCCGGCGGCGAGATGTCGTGCGTCGTGAGACCATGTACCAGTACATCGAGTTCGAAGCCTCGGAAACGGAACGCGTGCCTGTGGCGTATTTTGTCCCTGCCGAAGCCACCCAAGTACTGGAGAAACTCGCAGCCCACGGTGTGCAGTACACCAGCTTGGCGAGTCCCCTCCGGCTCTCAGTACAAGTTTTCCGGATCGACTCCACGACGACCGCTGAGCGGGCGTTTCAACAACACAACGAGCGGCAGGTTTTCGGCCGCTACCGCCAGGATAGCCGCACGTTGCCTGCGGGCACGGCAGTGGTCCGGACGGAGCAGCCGTTGGGCAGGCTCGTGTTCGAGCTCCTCGAGCCGAGGTCCAGCGACGGATTGCTGAACTGGAATGTGCTGGACTCGCTGCTCGAGGGCGCTACGGAGTATCCGATCTTGCGGACCGTCCTACCCTTCATCGGCTTCCCGTAACTTTGCCAGGACGCTGTAATCTTCCAGCGTCGTAGTGTCCCCTACCTCTTCCTTGCCGGCGGCGACGTCGCGCAGGAGCCGCCTCATGATCTTGCCCGATCGCGTCTTCGGCAGCGCGTCGGTGAACCGTATCTGATCGGGTCTGGCGATGGCGCCGATTTCGTTCTTGACGTGTCTTCCCAGGGCGGCTTTGAGATCGGAGCTGGGCTCGACGTCGCCGCGCAGCGTCACAAAAGCTGCGATGGCCTCACCCTTGATCTCGTGGGGAAATCCGACGACGGCTGCCTCAGCCACCGCCTCGTGACTCACCAACGCGCTCTCTACCTCCGCCGTGCCCATGCGGTGGCCGGCAACGTTGATCACGTCATCGACGCGGCCCAGCAGCCAGAAATATCCCTCGTCGTCGGTGTGGGCCCCGTCGCCCGTGAAGTAGCAACCTTCAATCTGTGACCAATATTGCTCCCGATAGCGCTCGTCATCTCCGTACAATGTGCGGAGCATCGAGGGCCAGGGTTTCCGGATCACGAGAAAGCCACCGTTTGGTGGTGTGACGCTCTCAC
>JADFPO010000163.1:1480-6834 GCA_022562295.1 Gemmatimonadota bacterium | reverse complement strand
GCGATCGCCTCGCCGGGCACGCCCACCGTCACCAGAATAACCACGATCAAGGGAATCGAGCCGCTGGGAATCCCTGCCGCGCTGATGGCGGTCAGCACGGTGAGCACGACGATCAGTCCTTGCGTCGCCAGACTCAGCTCGACACCGAACGCCTGGGCGAGGAAAACGACCGTGATCGCCTCGAAGAACGCGGTGCCGTTCATGTTCAAGGTTGCGCCCAGGGGCAACACGAAGCCGGAGATCTCGCGCGGAACACCCAATCCCTCCTCGGCCGCCCGAATGGTGGTGGGGAGCGTCGCACTGGAACTCGCGGTCGAAAACGCGGTGAGCATCGGTAGCCGAGCTTTGCGATAGAACGTGAGCGGTGCCATTCCCCCCAATGTCTTGACGAGCACGGCAAGCAATCCGAACTGATAGGCCACCAACCCGAACATCACCGCGCCGAAGTAGAGACCCAGCGGCACCATGATGTCGAGACCAAATCGTGCCGTCACGGCAAAGGTCAAGCCCGCTACCCCTACCGGTGCCAGCCGCATGGCAAAACCGATCATCACCATGACGGTTTTTGCCACACCTTCCAGGAACTGCAGCACGGGGGCTGACGCCTGTGGCGGAATCTGTGTCAACGCCACCGCGAACACGATCGTGAAAAAGATGAACGCCAGCAGGTCGCCCTGCACCGCCGCCGCGATCGGATTCGAGGGAACGATGTCGATGAACGCCGAGATCCCGACGTCACTTCCGGCAGCCTCAACCGTCGCCGAGGCCTGTGGCGCGAAGGTGCTCACCAGCGAGGCGCGCAGTTGGTCATCGATCACGTCGCCCGGCTGGACCAGGTTCACCACCACGAGACCGAGGCTCGCGGCGAGCGTCGTGGTGGCAACGAAGAAGCCGAGCGTCTTGGCACCCATTCGTCCCAGCCGCTTCAGGTCGCCCAGCCCCGCGATGCCAAGGACCAACGTCGAGAAAACGAGCGGCACAACGACCATGAGAAGCAAACGCAGGAAAATTTGCCCGATCGGCTGGGCCAGATAAGTGACGATCCACGCGAGCCAGGTTGCATCACCCCACCCGGCGCGCGCCACCACGCCGCCGACCGTGCCGATCAGCAGGCCGAGAAGGATCTTGCTGGGAAGCTTCAACGAGCCGGCGACGCCGACCCCACGAAGATGCTTTTAGGGATGGTCATGTGGACGCCGACGTTCCGGTCCACGAGCTGCGTGATCTTCAGGTCGGCCGCCACACTGGCCAGCTGATACGCAGCTCCCTGCTCCATGCCTTTCGTCTCGACGAGGAAATCGATCATCTCCTGCACGGCGATGCGAGTCGCTACGTTGAGGTCTTCATCCATCCCCATCGTGATGAAGTGCTCTGGCGTTTCCGCCCTCGGCCACTCCAAATGCATGTCTTTGCGGACGATGAGTTGCAGCCGCCCATTGAGCGATGTCTCGATCGCGGTTTGATCGACTTCGCCGTGTCCCTGGGCGGCGTGCCCGTCGCCAACCTCGAACAGCGCGCCACGCACGTGCACGGGGATGAACAGCGTGGTGCCGGCCACGAGCTCCCGGTTGTCCAGATTGCCCGCGTGGATCCACGGTGGGGTACTGCTGATTCGGCCTGCTCCCGGGGGTGGCGCCACACCCATGCTCCCGAAGAACGGCCGCAGGGGAATCTCGATTCCCGGCGCGAATATCCCCACCATTCGTTCTTCGTCCAAGGCAATGATGCGGGTTCGCTGCTCGCCGCAATTGTCCGGGATGAACCCACTGCACCCGTTGTAGCCGTACGAAATCTCGAGCCCGATCGAGATGATCCGCACCTCCAGTACGTCACCTCGCTCGGCTCCCTCCACGTAGATGGGTCCGGTCAGGATATGGCCGCCCGGTCCGCGATCGGTCACTTGGTCGACGATGTCGCGGAGCGATTGCTGTATTTGGTCGGGCGGCACTCCCGCGCCTTCGAGCCGGTTCGGTCGGTTGGTGATCATCGTGATCACGTCGACCATGTCACCCGACGCAATCCGAAGCACCGGCTCGGCAGTCGCCGAGTAATACCCCCACACGATGGTTTCCGGGGTTGCCGGAAGTTGATGAACACGCGGTTGCGCCGGCTGCGCAACCGCCGGGATCGTCAGCACAACCGCACAGATGAAAGCAGCGGTCACTGCCACGATGAGCCTCTCGCCCTTTTTTCTCTGCACTCCGGAAAACGTGGTCATTTGTCACTCGTCCTTGGCGTGGGGATGCGCCATGCGCCCGGGCTGCACCGCGGCATCGAACTCGTCGGCAGACAGATAGCCCAGTGCCAACGCGGCGTGCTTGAGCGTCGAGCCTTCCTTTTGGGCATGGTGCGCGATCTCGGCCGCTTTGTCGTAACCGATCTTCGGTGTCAGGGCCGTCACGAGCATCAAGGAGTTCTCGACGTGTTCCTTGATTCGCTCCCTATTGGGCTCCAGCCCATCGACCAGGAACCGGCGGAAAGCCACACACGCATCGCTCAGCAACGTCGCCGAGTGAATGAGATTGTGCACCATGACCGGTTTGAAAACGTTCAGCTCGAAATTTCCCTGGGAACCCGCGATGCCGATCGCGGCATCGTTACCCATGACCTGTACGGCCACCATCGTCATAGCTTCACACTGGGTCGGGTTGACTTTTCCAGGCATGATAGACGAACCGGGTTCGTTAGCCGGTAAAATCAGCTCCCCCAAACCCGCGCGCGGCCCCGACCCAGCCCATCGAATATCGTTTGCTATTTTCATGAGCGAGCACGCCAGCACGCGCAGTGCCCCCGACGCCATCACCATCGCGTCGTGGGCGGCGAGCGCCGCGAACTTGTTTGGGGCCGACACGAACGGCAACCCG
Organism: Gemmatimonadota bacterium; assembly: GCA_022562295.1. Classification (GTDB taxonomy): domain Bacteria; phylum Gemmatimonadota; class Gemmatimonadetes; order Gemmatimonadales; family GWC2-71-9; genus B3T1B10. The sequence goes on along the minus strand of JADFPO010000163.1, from coordinate 3,970 downwards.
GTGTGTTCCGCAATCAGCGAAGCACATCGCTCGCCGAAGCCGGCAGGCGCGTTGAGACCCGTCCCGACAGCCGTCCCTCCGATCGCCAGCTCGTAGAGATCCGGCAACACGCCGTCCAGCCGCGCCAAATCGGCATCCAGCTGCGCAACGAAACCGGAGAATTCCTGGCCCAACGTAAGCGGGACGGCATCCTGCAAATGGGTGCGCCCTATCTTCACGATATCGGCGAATTCTTGTTCCTTGCGCGCGAGAGCATCCCGCAACTCCGTTACGGCGGGCGTCAGCCGCTGTTTGATGATCTTTGCCGATGCCACATGCATGGCGGTGGGAAAGGTATCGTTGGACGACTGCGACAGGTTGACGTGATCGTTTGGATGAATGGGATCCTTGCTGCCTCGTGCACCTCCCCCCCGCGCTAGTTCGATGGCGCGGTTGGCGATCACCTCGTTGGCGTTCATGTTGCTCTGTGTGCCACTGCCCGTCTGCCACACATGCAGCGGAAATTCACCGTCGAGATCGCCGGCGATGACCTCGTCCGCGGCTCGCACGATCAGATCGGCGCGCTCCTCGTCCAGCTTCCCAAACTCCCGGTTGGCGAGCGCAGCCGCTTTCTTGAGTATCCCGAACGCCCGCACCACCTCGGTCGGCACCAGATCGTTGCCGATCGCAAAGTGGATCAGCGATCGCGCCGTCTGCGCACCCCAATACCTATCGGCGGGAACGTCGATCGCCCCCATGCTATCGGTTTCCACGCGGGTTGCCCCGCTCGCGTCATTCATCATTCCCTCGTATCCGTCTGTCGTAGTTTCGGAAACATCCCAGCATCGCCCCGGCACCACCTCGACGCGAGCGGCGACTCAAAACGCGATGAGTTTCGTGACTTTCGCCGTGAGCACGCGATCGAGCACGACAGCACCATCCACCACTCCAGCAGCGACATTTCTCCGCTCGGTGTAGACCAGAAAAATATCGCTCAACGGCGCATGCACCACGTTGAGTCGAAAGTTGGTCACCAGCTCGTCAGTCGACTCGTTGAATTGCACGAACGCCAAGAAAAACACCTTCGTCGAGTAGGCGTATCTCACGCGTGCGCTGAACAGATCTGCGGTGAAGGAGTTGCCGGACAGTGTCAGGTCGTTGTGCTGTGCCGAGAAATCCAGTGCCAGGTGATAACTCGGGCGCAGTTGCAAATTGCCACTCACCGAGGTTCGATCCCCGTCGTAAAAACCCCCACGACTGAATCTCAGACGTCCCGAAATCGGCCGTCCGCCACTGGCGACCAGCGCCACCGAACCCGTGTTGAAGTCGTAACCACCCGGTGGAAGTCTCACGCCCGCGATACGCGTTGAGTCCAACAACCGCTCGAATCGGTCCTCGTACCCCAAGGTCAAGACGCTTCCATCGAGGAAAGTGACGCTAAGCCCGGCGTCGAGCTCTCGCGTCTCCAACGTGCCGTCCAAATTCGAATAGAACCGCGTGTCCACGTGGGGGTTGAGTCTCAACACGTGCGGGATGTCCGGTTGCGGATGGGCGCCTACCGTGGCGTACAGTTGTCGAACGCCCCGCCGATTGACGAATCCAACCTCGGGGTTGAAGCCGTCACCTACGTGCTTGAGCAGCGCCGAAACATCCCACACCGGATCGCGCCAAGCCACCTGGAGCATGGCAGCCTTCTGGTCGCGCGTCTCACCGGGCTCATCGGTGGCTGCAACGTAGGAATTCAAGATCATGTTCCCTAGCAACCTGAAGTTTCCATCCACACCGAAAGCGCGGTTGTAGTCATCCGTGGCGCCCGAACTGGTACCCTGGCGATTGACGAACATGACGCCGACATCCGAATTGCCCGTGATGTCGCGGCGCAGCCTGATAACGGCGAAGTTTTCGGCTGGTGAGTCGGGATCGACCCGCGTTTGCATGTTGAGAAACCCGACCTCGAAACCCCCTGCCCGCCCGGTGAGGCGACCACCCGCCGCAATCGGAAGCGGCGTGCGCGCGCTGGAGAGCCCGATCCGGCGGGAATGGAACAGCTTGAAATTGCGGGATGACGAACCCGTGCGATAATTCCGCAGCGATATGTCTGAAAATGTGAAGACTCCGTCATTCTCCAAGAAGAAATCTCGTTTCTCCGGGAAGAACAGTGAAAAGCGGGTGAGGTTCACCTGTTCACGGTCCACCTCCACCTGGGAGAAGTCCGTCAGGGCGGTGAGGTCGAGGGTGAGGCGGGATGTAACACCATACTTGATATCGAATCCGGCATCGACGTCGTTGCCGCCGCCAGCCGCTCGAAGCTGCCCCGCCTGCCGAGCAGCAGTCACAAAGGGCTTGATCGCCAGGTTACGCCCCTGACTTAAATTGTGCAGTCCAGTCAGGGTTCCCGCGCGGGACATCTTGTAGAGCCGGAACTGCCGCGGGAGCGGTGCCCAGTTCGAATCCTCATTTCTCCGGCGGATACGCCGCGAGAAGTTGAGTCCCCACGTCTGCTCCCCATCC
>JADFPO010000163.1:0-1381 GCA_022562295.1 Gemmatimonadota bacterium | reverse complement strand
CAGTCAGGGTTCCCGCGCGGGACATCTTGTAGAGCCGGAACTGCCGCGGGAGCGGTGCCCAGTTCGAATCCTCATTTCTCCGGCGGATACGCCGCGAGAAGTTGAGTCCCCACGTCTGCTCCCCATCCGTGGCGCTGAACCGCAACGTCGTGAACGGAATGGCGGCTTCGATCGTCCACCCCCGATCGTGGATCTGGGTTTTGACGTGGACCACACCCTCCCAAGCGGGGTTGAGATACCTGCTGTCGTTGAAGGACTGGGCGTCGAACACCGCACCGGCCGGATTGAAGCCGAACAGGAAGGAACTCTGCTTATCCCAGTAGGAATCGATCGCCACCGCGAACATATCGGAGTTCTGGGTCGCAAAGTCCTGTTCCAGACCCGGAATAGTCAGCCGGTCGGGTTCCGAATCGTACAACTCGACGCCTAGGTAGATGTTGCGGGAGTCGTAGAGGATGCGGACCACCGTCCGCTCGGACGACGGATACCCCGGCCTGGGTTGGATTTGATAGAAGGGCGTCGTGGTCGAGTCGGCCGCGGCCCAGGCCTCCTCATCGAGCCGACCGTCGAGGATGATTTCCTCGTCCGTGGCGAAGGCCCTCAAGACCGGCCGCGGTGTCGCGTTGGGATCGATCGGGCCCTCGGCCGCGGCTCCGGTCGACTTCCCGGCATTGGGGTTCACCTGCGCCCGGGCCGGCACTGGAAAAAGCGTGACGATCAAGGCGGCCAAGATCGCGGCGTTATGACGGGCAACAGGCAGCATTCCGTATCCTCGATGGGCAATGGCGTTCGGTGAGGAGGACACTGTCGTACTTCGGTCGTAATGTATCACCGTTGTAGCGGTACGGGAAAACAGGTCGGGGTCCGGCGTATCACTCACCAAGACGGCCGGTTCCGCAGCTTCCGCCCCCCGCCCCGTGCGATGGTTTTGGACTGGCCTTGGTTCACGTCGTTGAAGCCTGTCCGGTGGTGAACGGCACAATCCTCAAACGATCGGCGGCAATCCGCTTTCTCTGCGTCATCCACGTTGCCCTATGCCGACCGGCAGCCCTGCGGAGGATGCGGCGGCAGAGAGGCGGAGAGGGCGTGTAGTTGAACCGCGGATGACGCTGATGGGACAGACAAAAGCGGATTCCACCCCCCACCTCCACACCCCAACAAAGTATTCGATCCGTGTTCACCCGCATCTTCCGCGTTATCCGCGGTATCCTGAAAACGGCGGGACCCACGGCGGCCGGAGCTGAAAGGGAATGAAATCGCTAGCAACCAACACTACCGAGGTGCGCCCGTGGTGCTACGCAACCCCATCTTATTGATTGCTTTCGCTGCCCTCTTTGCGAATTGCGGCGGCGACGGGAACGTCATCGCGTTCGTCGGAGCA
>JADFPO010000162.1:2701-6873 GCA_022562295.1 Gemmatimonadota bacterium | reverse complement strand
ATGGACGCCGCCAAGGGAGTAGCGCCCGAGAGCCACCTCAATCCGGCCGTGTCGCGCGTTCGGTTCTGGCGGTATCCCAAGTGGCGGAACACCGTCGCTGTGGTGAGCGGCCAAGGCAACATCGGCGACGCCACCGGTTGGAAGGGATCCGCTTGGGTCAATGTCTTCTCACAGCAAATCGACTCCTACGAGTCGGCGGCATACGATCGGTTCGATGCGCGGGAAGAGGACGACGACCTCACGTTCGGATCTCGGTTCGTCGTGTCGCAGCCGCTCGGCACCAGCCTCCTCAAGTTTTCGTTCAACGGGCTCACGTCGACGCACGAACAGACCGACACCGATCTCCAGCCCATTTCCGGACTGGCGGTTGTCGGCCAAACGTTCCCACGGTTGCGATATCAACAACACCTTTTTTCGGTGGGGACGGAATACACGCTCAACCCCTCCGCATCGTTGTTGGTTACTGTCGGCGCGAGCTACGACCGCATGTTCACGCCCAAGACCGGTGACAAGCCAGGACACAGCGGGTTTGCCGATTACAGCACCACGCTCGGCGCCACGTACGACGGCGGGGGCGAGAACGGGGGTGGCTGGTTCGTGCGGGGCGCCATAGGACGCAAAGCCCGCTTCCCCACAATGCGAGAATTGTTTGGCGACGCGCTCAACCGCTTCCTGTTGAATCCCGATCTGGGCACCGAGTCATCGATCCTGACCGAGATCGGAGTGGGGGTCGAGGGAGAACACGTCAGCGGAGAGATCATTCCTTTCGGCACGTTCACATCGGGGACGATCGATCAGCAGTCGGTGCTGGTGCCGGGAGAAACCCAGGCCCGACGTCAGCGGATCAACCTGAAGGGGAGCCGGGTGCTCGGGGTCGAGATGGTCGGCACCGTCCGCGCTTCCGATGCGATATCCTTTGATGGTCATCTGACACTGATGAGCGTCCACCGCCTCCGCGACTCGGCGAACGAGCCCGACCGGTTGTCTGAAAAGCCAGAAGCCCTGGGCCGGCTCGCAATGACCTATCACACAAACGGCGGAACCGGCGTGGTCCTGGAAACCGTGTACACCGGGCGGGCTTACTCACTCAACGACGCCAACGATTTCGTCCCCCTGGAGACTTCCCTCGTGTTCAATCTCCGTGTCAGTCAAACGCTTCACGTGTCGTCGTGGCAGACGATCGAGCTGTTTGTCCGGGCTGACAACGTCACCGACACGCTCGTCCTCCCACAACTCGGCATCCCGGCCGCCGGTCGCACGATGTCGGGCGGCGCAAAGTTTACGCTGTAGGGATTTTGAGCTACGAGCTACGAGCTACGAGCCGCGAATATAAAATGATACGTATCGCAAAGGGTTGGTAACGGCCAGAGCGTTCCCGAGCGACGAGCGTTTTGGATTGACGGCGCAGATCCGGCGCTCGGTCGCCTCGATCCCGACCAACATCGCCGAAGGATTTGGAAGGACGGGAGACCGTGAGCGGGGGCGCTTTCTGGACATCGCGGTCGGATCGGCCAACGAAGTTGAGTACCAGTTGCTCTTGAGCAAGGAACTCCAATACCTCGAAACTACCGTCTACGAAGGGCTCAACGAAAGAGTGATCGAGGTGAGAAAGATGCTTATCTCGCTACGCGCCAAGCTCAGGTCCTCTCAGGTAGCTCGTGGCCCGTAGCTCGTAGCTCGTAGCTCAAAGCTCGTAGCTCATACCCTTGAGTTAACCCCGCCTTCGCAGCATAATCAGCCGCATCATGCATACCGATCCGGTTCTGCAAGCGGTCATAGCCGTCTTCGCGCTGCTGCTCATTGGGGCGGCGGCGGCGATCGGATTCAAGAAGATCCAGTTCCCCTTCACGGTGGGGCTCGTGCTGGTGGGCTTGGGCCTCGGAGTGCTGCGTCACCGCGTAGAGGCGCTGGAGTTCTTCGGGAGCTTTACGCTCTCGCCGGAACTCATCCTCTTCGTTTTCCTTCCGACGCTCATCTTCGAGTCGGCCTTCAACCTCGACGTCCGGCTGCTCTCGAGGAATATCGCACCGGTGGTGACGCTTGCCGCACCCGGGCTCGCGCTCTCCACGGTCATCGTGGGTGGGTTGATGCAAGCACTCACGCCGATGACCTGGGGTCCGGCCCTCGTGTTCGGCGCCTTGATCTCCGCGACAGACCCGGTGGCCGTGATCGCTCTGTTCAAGGACGTCGGCGCGCCAAAGCGTCTCACGGTCTTGGTGGAAGGCGAGAGTCTCTTCAACGACGCAACGGCGATCGTGTTGTTCACCATCCTCGTATCCGTCGTCGAGTTGGGCACATTCAGCGGCGACACCGTCAGCCAAGGGCTTGTGAATTTCGTGCGGGTGTTCGTGGGCGGACTCGGAGTGGGAATCGTCATCGGATACCTCATGGTCCGGACCATCTCGCTCTCCGACGACGAGCCGATCGTCCAGGTGGCGCTGTCGACGGTCGTAGCGTATGCGGCGTTCATCGCCGCCGAGCACTACCTGCACGTGTCCGGCGTCATGGCCACGGTGGGGGCCGGCGTGATCGTCGGAACACAAGGATCCACCCGGTTCACCGCGGAACTCAAGGCGTACCTGCACCAATTCTGGGAGTACGCGGCATTCGTCGCCAACAGCCTCATCTTCTTGTTGGTGGGCCTAACGATCGACCTCGGCCAGTTGGCCTCGTTTGCCGGCCCGATCGGATTGGCGATCGTTGCGGTGCTGATCGCCCGAGCCATCACCGTGTTCGGACTCGTTCCGATCATCAACCGATTTCCAAAAGCCGAACCGGTCGACACCAAATATCAGACCATCATGTACTGGGGCGGGTTGCGGGGAGCGGTGGCCCTCGCACTCGCACTGAGCCTGCCCGAGGCCTTTCCGTTCAGAGACATAATCGTCGCCCTCTCCATCGGCATCGTGTTGTTCACGCTGCTGGCAGGCGGACTCACCATGAAGCCCTTGATTCACCTGCTGGGCTTGGACATCCCGGGGATAGTGGATCGTATCGCGCACGCTCAAGGGAAACTCGTGGCGAAGCGCGATGCGCTCGCTCGCGTGGAGACGCTCGCTACAGCGGGCCATTTTTCGGGGAGGATTATCGGGGAACTCACGGAGCGGTACGGCACGGAGCTGGCCGTGGCCGAAAAGAATCTGGAGACCCTCTGCACCGGACCGGATTTTCGGGGCGATATGATGCGTCAGGTCCTCTTGACCCAGGCATTCTCCGCCGAGAGCCGTTGCTATCATGAGTCGTTCGACCGCGGGCAGATTTCCGAGGCCGTGCTGCACGAACTCGACCTCAGTGTGAATCTGGAACGCGACGCCTTGAAGCGCGGCGAGGTCTACGAACTGCTGCCGTTCGCCGAGCCGCTGGAGGTCCGGGTGCAGGGGTGGTGGATTCGACTGCTCGAACGCCTTGCACCGGCCAGCACGCCGGTGCAGCGACACCGCCTGCGCAGCCTGGCCGCCCGTTACGAGCGAGACGCGGCCGTGCGGGCCGCGGCGGACGACGCCATAACCGCGATGGCACGCGTGGCGGAGTTGGCCAACGTAGACGATGCGATCCTCGACGACTGCCGGCGGATCTACGAGTCCCGCGCGGCGAAAGCGATGAAGCGAATCGACGATACGTCGGAACATTTTCCCGAGTATGCCACCGCCGTCCAGGAGCGCACCGCCAGGCGGATCGCGTTGGACGCGGAGGCCAACGCGGTGGAGCAGCTGGCCAAGGCGGGTGGCATTCCCGAAAGCGTTGCGCGCGACGCGCGGCGCGAAGTCCAGCGGGCGCTCCGGCGCCTCGCGCGGAAGCCCGTCACCACCGTGGTGCCGGACCCGAAGGAGCTGTTGACCAAGGTCCCCTTCTTCAAGGACCTGGCGCCTGACGATTTTGAGCGAGTCGCGCAGAGTCTCATCCCACGCACGGTGCTGCCGCACGAGGACATCATCGTCCAGGGCGAGCGGGGCACATCGCTGTTTCTCATCGCGCGCGGCGTCGTGGCGGTGATGGTGCGCGTCATCGGGGTCGACGAACCGCGCCGCATCGCGTCGCTCCACGCCGGTGATTTCTTTGGCGAGATGGCCCTGCTGAGCGACGAACCGCGCAGCGCAACCGTACACTCGGTGACGGCCTGCCAGCTCTACGAGCTGTCCAAGCAGGATGTAGATGCGTTGTGCGAGGTCTGC
>JADFPO010000162.1:0-2602 GCA_022562295.1 Gemmatimonadota bacterium | reverse complement strand
CCGGTGATTTCTTTGGCGAGATGGCCCTGCTGAGCGACGAACCGCGCAGCGCAACCGTACACTCGGTGACGGCCTGCCAGCTCTACGAGCTGTCCAAGCAGGATGTAGATGCGTTGTGCGAGGTCTGTGACGGGGTGAAAGAGGCGCTCACGGCGGCGGCCAGAGAGCGCGCCGAGGCCCGGTTGAAGCCACGCTGAGCGCCGGGCAGGCAATGCCCCCAAGGGGAATCGAACCCCTGTCTCCACCTTGAAAGAGTGGTGTCCTTACCGCTGGACGATGGGGGCGGCACTGCGGAAGGATAGCGGTAACGGGATTCGAACCCGTGTTTCAGCCTTGAGAGGGCTGCGTCCTAGTCCCCTAGACGATACCGCCGGGACCCCCGCCCCCTCGAACACGAGGGCGGCGCGGTGCCAAATATCACCAGCGTAGGCCCGAAATACAATGCCGATGGGTAGGGGATAGGTGGTAGGGGATAGGGGATAGGGGATGGAATTCGAGGTGTTACGGTGCCGGGAGAAGTGGCCTATCCCCTACTACCTATCCCCTATCCCCTATCCCCTAATACCTTCCCTTGGATTCCGTGGCTATCTTTCCACCCACCAGCGAATCTCTCTTTGTCTAGACGACACGAGCAACAATGACGACGAAAAAAGATGAAGGCGTCAGCGCCGTCAGTCAGGAATTCATCCGCTACGACCAGGTAGACAAGCCGCACAGCTACCATCTGGCCGAGGATGCGCGGCATGACGTCTTCGATGACGATTTTCAGCTCAAGACCTGTGACCTCGGTCAGTTCCTGCACGGTGGTGACGAGGGCAAGCGACAGTTCGCGGACGACTTGGGATCGGCGCTGGAGGACATCGGATTCGCGGTGCTGGAGGGCCACGGCGTGGACCCGCAGCTCTACGACGACGCAACGGCCAAGGTCATCGAGGTGTTCACCAAGCCGACGCTGGAGGAAAAGCTGCGATACCGAGCCGAGCGGTTTGGGTCGGTGAGCCAGGGATACTTTCCCATCAAGGAAACGAGCGACATTCATCCCGACCTGGTCGAGGGCTGGGTGTTCTGCCGTCGCGCGTTCGACATCCCACAGCAGCGCGACACGCCGTTCCGCGCCGAGGACTTCTGGCCGTTGCCCGGATTGGAGCCGTTCTTCCGCACGATCGTGCTGGAGCACGAGAAGCTGATCCTACCCCTCATGCAGAGCGCCCTGCGGTACTTGGGGGTCGACCCGCATCACTACGACGAGCGGCTCACCGAGACGAACTTCGGGTTCCGCCTCAACTACTACCCACCGGTGAGCGAGGAAGACGACCGTTCCGGCGCAGGCCGGTTGCTGGGACACGAAGACGTGGACCTGTTCACGATCCTCCCGGCGCCCTCGGTCGAGGGTCTCCAGGCGTTCAACCGGAAGACCGGCAAGTGGATCCGCGTGAAGGCGCCGAAGGGATCGATCATCCTGAACACGGGTGACTACATGCAGCGGATCTCCAACGACATCTTCCCTTCGACCACGCACCGCGTGAGCAAGCCGCAGCACGGCAAGCTGCTCGGCGAGCCGCGCGTGTCGATTCCGATGGCCGCGTACGTTTGGGAGGACGAGCTATTGGAGGTGTTGCCGGGGATTCCCAATCCAAAGTACGAGCCGATCAAGGCGATCACGTTCCACACGCGCACGACAGCCAAGTTCTACGGGGACGATTACGCGGTGGAGCGGGACGTGGACTCGTAGGGCGCACAGCACCCGATCATTGCAAACAAATGGCCCCGACGTCTTTCGGACGTCGGGGCCATGTTTGCTCACCGGTACTCGCGCGAGAGCAGGTTAATCGGTGATGATGACTTCGGGATCGATGGTTATTTTAGTCTCATACTTGCCTGACCCGCAGGTCACCTCAATCTTGTACTTATAGGTATCTGCCTCTGCGTTCGCTCTGGCAGGCCCTGAACTCGCCAGCTTGCCCTGTCCCACATGCCGATCATCACTGAACGGCCAGTGTGCCCTCCGAGGCGGAAAAATTCGCCTTCCCTTCTTGGGTTTTACAACGATCTTCATCGTACTGCCGAGAGGAATCCAGTTGACGGTGTCGCCGCGGTGGATCGTCACTGACGCGGGGTCCACCGTAACTGACACCGTGTTTGCGCAAGCTGAAGTGACATTGACATCCTGAATCTTTACCTCGCTACCGTTGGGCCGCATGATCACCTCCCGTAGGTTGACGTCGAGCACCCAACTAGGGTCATCCCTAGTTCAATCCTACGTGGAGGCGAGCCTACCTAATAACTGTCGGGCGCGACGGAGTCAAGCCGGACGTCGCTCGTGACATTTCCGGTCGCCGCCCCCATCTTGGTACCGAACTAAAGGAACCCGGGGACGACGGCCCCGACGGATCGCTCCGACCCCGTGCAAGGTCCTCATGACCGAATACCACAAACTCCCCGACATACCATCTGCGGACCGTCCCGGATTCACGCCACCCGACCACCCGGAGCGCATCGGCTCGTACCGCATTCTCCAGGTGCTTGGCGAAGGCGGCATGGGCATCGTCTATGAGGCCGAGCAGGTCGAGCCGGTGCGGCGCAGAGTCGCGCTGAAGATCCT
>JADFPO010000047.1 GCA_022562295.1 Gemmatimonadota bacterium | reverse complement strand
CGCCAACGTACGAGCAGTGATGACTGCGTTCCTCTGGGTCGGAGCGCCTGCAATCCTCGCGTCACAGCTCATTGCGTTGTCGATTGTCATGGAGGTGGTTGCCGGGGTCCCACGGTTGCCGGGGTTGCTGTTGGGGGGCGTCGTCACCACGACGTACTTCACGGCTGGCGGTCTTCGCGGTGCGGCCTGGATCAACCTCGTGCAGCTGGTCGTCTTGGCCATCGGTTTCGTTCTGGCGGTGTCGCTCGCGGTTGCCGGGGTCGGTGGCTGGGGTGGTGTGGCTTCCCGGGCATCCGAGATCGGTCCCGACTACCTCAACTTCTGGAACAGCAGTGGCGCGGGTTGGACACTCCTGGCGCTGTTGGTTCCCAATTTCATCGTGTCGCCCGGCCTGTTACAGAAGATCTATGGTGCCCGCGATGCTCGCGCCATTCGGCTCGGCGTCGGAGTGTGCGCCGCGGTGCTGCTGGTGTTTGCGTTTGCGCCGGCCGTGCTGGGAATGGTGGCGCGCTTTCACCATCCGGACCTCCTCAATCCGGATGATGCGCTTCCGGTGTTGTTGAAGACGAACCTACCGCTCATCGTGGGAGCCATTGGGTTGGGTGCGCTCTTCATGGCGGATGTCAGTTCGGCCGATGCCATTCTTTTCATGCTGGCGACGTCGATGTCGCGGGATCTCTACCATCGTTTCATCAATCCGGGAGCGAGCGACCAGAGGATCCTGGCGGTCGCGCGTGGGGCCGCCGTCGCGGGAGGCGTCGTGGCCGTCGCACTGGCAATCGTGTTCGAGTCGGTGATCGGTCCGTTGAAGCTGTTCTATTCACTCATGGCCCTCAGTCTTTTCGTTCCGGTGATCGCCGGGCTCTATACCCGCCGCGGTGGAGCCCCGGAGGTGTTTGCGTCGGTCGCCGCTGGCATCGCGGTCATGCTGGCCGTACGCGTTGGGACCGCCAACGCGGGGTTCGGGTTTCTCACCCCCAACCTGGCCGGGTTGATCGCGGCGGCGATCGGATTTGCCGGTGTGGCGGTTGCGCGTGGGGGTGGGGGCGGGGGCGGGGACCGGGGCCGCGCGGGTATGGCAGGGGCCAGCTTGCGCCAAACGGAGTAGATTCCCGCCATGCCAATGGTGAATTCCACCCTCGACATTCTTGGCCGACCGCTGAAGAGTCTTCGGGTCTCGGTCACCGACAGGTGCAACCTCCGCTGCCAGTACTGCATGCCGGAAGACGAGTATGTGTGGCTTCCCAAATCTTCGATTCTGAGTTTCGAAGAGATCGACCGGCTGGTGCGGATCTTTGCAGGTGCCGGTGTCACCAAGATCCGGCTCACGGGCGGCGAGCCGCTCCTGCGTCACGACCTCGAGCGCCTGGTGGCCCTCCTGACGGGCCACAGTGCGATCAAGGATGTCGCGCTCACCACGAATGGGGTGTTGCTCGCTCGTCTTTCCGGCGCCCTCCGCAAGGCCGGTCTTGGACGAATCACGGTCAGCCTAGACACCCTTCGAGCGGACCGCTACCGAAAGTTTACGAAAGCCACGCGCCTCGAGAGCGTGCTCGAAGGAATCGTCGCCGCGCGCGACGCCGGGTTTGAGGGACTGAAGATGAATTCAGTCATCATACGTGGTTTCAACGATGACGAGATCGTCGATCTTCTCGAGTTTGCCGGGCAACAGGGCGCCGAACTGCGTTACATCGAATACATGGATGTCGGCGGCGCCACAGACTGGTCGATGGAGCAGGTCTTCTCTCGGGACGAGATCTTGCGTGTGTTGTCGCAGCGGTACGGTCCGGTCGAATCGCTTCACGACCCGCGAGACGCGAGCGCCCCGGCGCAGCGCTACCGTCTACCTGACGGGCGGGTGTTTGGCATCGTGGCCTCGACCACCGCGCCGTTTTGCCGGTCCTGCGATCGCGCGAGGATCACGGCTGACGGCATGTTCTTCCTGTGTCTGTATGCAGACCGCGGTATCGACCTCCGCGAACCGCTGCGTTCGGGGGCGCCAGACGAGGAAATCGCGGCAATCGTGTCGAGTGCCTGGCGCGCGCGCGACGACCGCGGCGCCGAGGAGCGAGCTGGGGTGCGGTCTCGCGGGGTGCTCTATCAGATCGAGGGGCTGAGGGCGGATCCGCATCGCGAGATGCATACGCGGGGGGGGTAGGGGATAGGGGATAGGTGGTAGGGGATAGGTGGTAGGACGGTAAGATGGTAGGGCGATGGGGGGGAGGGTACCGTCGGGAGTGGTGGGGAGCGGGTGTGGCTTAGTCGCGCTTCTCGATCAGTAGGGCATCGTCGCCCGCAAGCTTGCATTTCTTCCCTTGGCGCGGTCGGAGCGCTGGGTATCCGAACGCCTGACACGACGGGCACTGCTGGTCCATCAGCCCCATGGGTCCGCCGCACAGGCCGCAGCGAGGCTCGTCGGGATCGGATCGCAGATCTCGAGACTCCGGCAGGGTGTGGCCGCAGGAGCACCTGACCGCCAACGCCGCCAGGGGTTTGTTGCACTCGGGGCAGATTCGACTCACGTGGGACTGCCTCCTTCAGTGTGGCGCACTTGCTTCCATTGCTGACCGCCTCTAGTTTCGCAGGAACGTGTCGCCGGGGCAACCGCCGAGCCCCGACACGCTCATTGAAAGGCTCATGTGGGCGCTGCCATCGGGGCGCCTTTTTGTCCAATTAGGAGGGTCATGAACGTACCGAGGAACATGACGGTGCGCATGGCGGCCCAGGGGGCATGGAACATGTTCCGCCGCAAGCCGCTCACCGTATCATTCGAAGTCACGCACGCGTGCACGGCCAACTGCTGGCACTGCAACTGGGGCGGCCCCATCAAGGAGACGCGTCTCGATCCCGAGGGCTACGCGCGCATCTGGCGGACCATGCGCTCTCCCGTCGTCAACGTGTCCGGTGGGGAGCCGCTGGCCCGGGGCGACCTGGACGATATCCTGCGCGCGCTGACGAGGCCGGGCAAGTTGCCGTGGGTCGTCGTGGTGAGCAACGCCTCCCAGCTCACGCCGGAACGTTTTCTCCGGCTCAAACGCGCCGGCATGCACCAGCTGTCGCTCTCCATCGACTTTCCCGATTCGCGACACGACGAATTCCGGCGCATACCGGGCCTGTTCGAACGTATGGATAAAATAGTGCCTGAGTGCGTGCGCATCGGAGACGAAAGTGACATCTCCCTGAACTGCTGCATCACTGCGTGGAACTACAAGAGTCTCGCGGACGTGGTGCGTTTGGCGGATCGCTGGGGCGTGATGGTCAACTTCTCGGCGTATTCGCTGTTGCGGGTCGACGAGGCCGGCGGGCTGCCTCAGGCCAACGGTAGCAAAGAGGGTTTGAAGCAAGCCATTCAGGAGGTCGTCGATCTCAAAAATCGGGGAAGCAGCGTGTACACCTCCGAGGGTGCACTGTGGAAGTATTACGATTTCATGTGCTCCGGACATACGCCGGGCTGCAGGGCGGGAGAGCGGTTTCTGGTGGTGAATCCGGACGGGCGTCTCACCCCGTGCGCGATGGTCATGGCGTACTTCGATGACCAGGTGTCGATGAGGGACGAGTTCACCTGCAAGAACGAGTGCGGGGCCTGCTACATCAGCACGCGAGCGAACGCGGAGAAGACGGCCGGTGAGCTGATTGCCGGCAACCTGGAGGTCCTGGGCCAGTTGCTCCCGTGGAGATGGCCGATGTTCCAGTCGAACGGCGGTTGACCGGCTAGGCGGACCGGCTTTCCTCGGATGCTCTCAGGGGTGCTTTCCCGCAAACTCGGATGACGGGGTGGGGGCGCTCGCCTCGGTGCTTCCGGGTCCGTCCACCACGCTATCCGCCAGAATGGGTTCGTGCTTGAGCAGGCGTAAGCTGATCGCCACCGCCGCTCCTCCCACAATCACGACCACGAGGGCCCAGGTCGGCACCGAAAGAGTCGATCCGATCCACGCGTACATCAAGAAACGCGGGAATCGCCCGATCGCGGTCGCCGCCATGAACCGGCCGATCGGATAGCCACGCAGAATGGCAAGGCTGCGCACCACCCAAAAAGGCATCGGTGTCACGGCGAAGAACACGACCGTCGTGCCGGGCGCCCGGCCGAATCGTTCTACTCCCCAGCGCACCACGCGGCTCTGGCTCACCGCCGCCATTCGCTTCCAGGTCAGCACCCACGCGTAGATGTGCCAGTTCACGAACTCCGTGTACATGTAGACGCTTAGCGCAACCATCGTCACCGCGAGCGCGGGGGCGTGCTTCCCAGCCTCGATTATCAGTGGGTCGAACAGTGTTGGGAGTATCGGGCTGAGCGGTCCGTTGGCCGGCACGCCCACGACCGCGAGCCACACGAGGGGGGCGGCTTGGGGGAACAGCAGGGCTATTGGGATGAGGATAGCGCCGGCGAGGGCGGTGGCCCGCAGGAACAGGTCCCACCGGTAATCACCACGGGGCCTGGTTACGGCGTGCCAGAGCGTCAATACCCCTCCCACGGTGGATGAATTGGGGGTCCCCGCCGTCGGCTTGCGCTGCGGGGGCAGCGAGTCCCGGGTGGGCAGCAGATCGCCGACCGCCGGGCGCGGTATAGCTAACGGTCGGGAGCGTTCGGCGCTAGACGTAACCGGGTCGGTACGCTACCATGCTCGGGGCTCGAATAGAGAGAGGATCCTTCCCAGTGAAAATTGGCATTCCCAAGGAGAGCTTCGAGGGCGAACGGCGGGTGGCGCTCGTTCCCGACATGGCGAAGCGGCTCGTCCGCGCCGGGTTGACCGTCAGGATCGAGCAAGGGGCTGGGATTCGGGCAGGATTTCCGGATGGTCTGTATGCCGATGCAGGTGCGGAAGTGGTGGGTGACTCGGAATCGATATGGGGGGGGGGAGCCGTCGATGTCCTCCTCAAGATCCACATGCCCGGCGAGAGTGGCGGACGCCACGAGGCGGAGTCGCTTGGCGATGGGGCCGTATTGGTAGGGTTGCTCCAACCCCTCCAGCACCTCGACGCCGTGTCCAAACTGGCGCGCGGCAACGTCACGTCGTTCAGTCTCGATTTCCTGCCCCGGATCACCCGAGCCCAGTCCATGGACGTGTTGTCTTCCATGAGCACCGTGGCCGGGTACAAGGCGGTGTTGTTGGGGGCCGCGGCCCTCGGGAAATTCTTCCCGATGTTGGTCACGGCGGCCGGCACGATCGTGCCCTCGAAGGTGCTTGTCATGGGCGCGGGCGTCGCCGGGCTTCAGGCCATCGCGACGGCGCGGCGCCTCGGTGCCGTGGTGCACGCGTTCGACGTCCGCCCGGCGGTGAAGGAGCAGGTGGAGAGCTTGGGGGCGCGGTTTCTGGAAATCGAGACGATCGAGGACGCAGAGACTGCGGGCGGTTACGCCAAGGAGCTGTCCGAGGAGCAGAACAAGCGCATCCGTGACCTCACCCACGAGGCAGCCAAGTCGGCGGACGTGGTCATCACCACGGCTCTCATACCTGGAAAGCCGGCTCCACTACTCATCACCGAAGAGATGGTGGGCGACATGAAGCCGGGATCGGTGATCGTCGATCTGGCGGCGGAGGCCGGCGGTAACTGCGCACTCACCAAGGCCGGTGAGGATGTCACTATCGGTGGCGTGACAATTCTTGGCCCCGTCAACTTGCCATCCAGCATGCCGACGCACGCGAGCCAGATGTACTCCAAGAACATCACCACGTTTTTGGACCACCTCCTCGAGGAGGGTGAGTTGAAGCTCGACTTCGATGATGAGATCACGTCGGCGGCGTGCATTACGCATGGAGGAAAAATCGTGCACGAAGCCACCCGTACCGCTGCTGAAGGCGGTGGGGGAGGGGGAGCGGGCAATGATTGAAGAATTGGTCGTCCTATTCGTCATCTTCGTCCTGGCCATGTTCGTCGGGTTCGAGGTCATCACGAAGGTGCCGCCGACCCTGCATACACCGTTGATGTCGGGCTCAAACGCCATTTCGGGGATCGCCATCATCGGCGCGATTCTCGTGTCGGGGCGTGGCACCGGTGATCTATCGACCGTACTTGGGTTCGTCGCGATCGTGCTAGCCATGATCAACGTGGTTGGCGGGTTCATGGTAACCGGACGCATGCTGCAGATGTTCAAACGCAAGCCGGAGGAGCGGAAGTAATGTCTCCTCTCGTCATGCTGCTGTACCTGCTGGCCGCCGTTCTGTTCATCGTCGGCCTGAAAAAGCTCGGCTCACCCGCCACGGCACCGGGCGGCAATCGGCTGGCGGCCGTGGGCATGCTCATCGCCATCCTCGCCACGCTGATTTTTGGGGACATTCTGAGTTATACGGGCATCCTGATCGCGATGGTGGTCGGTTCGACCATCGGTTGGGTGCTTGCCAAGAAGGTCCAGATGACCGGCATGCCGCAAATGGTCGCGCTGCTCAACGGTTTTGGGGGAGGAGCTTCCGCGCTCGTTGCCTCGGCCGAGTTTCTCCGATTTCAGAGCAGTGCGACGGACATTCCGATCACCGTGGCCATCTCCATCCAGCTCGGTGTCCTGGTGGGGGCCGTGACGTTTTCGGGCAGCCTCATCGCATTCGCCAAGCTGCAGGAATTGGTCACGGGGAGGGCCGTCACCTATCCGCTCCAGAAAACGGTCAACGCGCTCCTGCTCCTGGTCACTTTGGGGTTCATGACCGCACTCATCATGTCGGCGAGCACCTGGCAGTTCGGGGTGTTGGTTGCCTTGGCGCTGCTCCTGGGAGTGCTATCGGTGATTGCGATCGGCGGCGCCGACATGCCCGTGGTCATTTCACTGCTCAACTCCTATTCGGGGATAGCGGCCGCGTTAACGGGGTTCGTGATCAGCAACCACGGATTGATCATCGCTGGTGCACTGGTGGGTGCATCCGGCATCATCCTCACCAAGATCATGTGCAAGGCGATGAATCGCTCCTTGGCCAACGTGTTGTTCGGGGCGTTTGGTGCCACTGCCATTGAGGGCGGACCTGCTGGCGCGATTGTGGGTGACCAAACCGTGAAGCAGGTGTCGGTGGAGGACGTCGCCACGATGCTCGCGTACGCGCGAAGCGTCATCGTCGTGCCGGGGTATGGCCTCGCCGTGGCGCAGGCGCAGCATGAAGTGCGTGAGATGGCCGCCCTCATCGAGGCACGGGGCGGGACGGTCAAGTACGGGATTCACCCCGTCGCCGGTCGGATGCCGGGGCACATGAACGTGCTCTTGGCCGAAGCGAACGTGCCGTACGATCAGCTCAAGGACATGGACCAGATCAACCCCGAGTTCGAGCGCTGCGACGTGGCCCTGGTGATCGGAGCCAACGACGTGGTGAACCCAGACGCGCGCAGCAACACCAGCAGTCCACTCTACGGCATGCCGATTCTCGACGTGGACAAGGCGCAACACGTGATCGTGATGAAACGGAGCATGAATCCGGGTTTCGCCGGAGTGCAGAATCCGCTGTTTTTCCTGGAGAACACTTCGATGTTGTTCGGGAGTGCGAAAGATTCAGTGGCGCAGCTCGTGAGGGAGATCAAGGAGGCGTGAGGATTTGAGATTGGAGAAGTGGAGAATGATGCGGAGTTTCGATTTCAATCTCCAATTCAATTTCCAATCTCCAATCCCACTCTCCACTCCCTACCTCCCAGATGGCTCGCCGATCAGGTTCGCAATCCGCCGCCGCACATCCTCGACCTGCGGTTGCAGTTCCGGATCGGCGTCCTTCCACAGTTCTACGAATTCATTGTAGTAGTTGATCGCGTTCGCCGTGTCGTTGCGCGCTTCGTAAAGTTCGCCGAGTTGTCTGTAGGTGTGCGACAACCACCGGACATCGTCTTCATCGAGGCCACTTGTTGGCGTGGATACCACGCGTTCGTACACTGACAGGGCCGAATCGGCCCGTCCGCTTTGGAACCATGCGAACGCCAGTCGTGCCAGACCACACGTAGTGCACTGCCCTGACAGCTCATTGACCCTCGTGAAATCCGCGACCGCGTCACCAAAACGACCCTCGCTGAGGGCGATCTCACCAGACACTCGCAGCAGGCGAGAGCGGGTGGCCGGATGCCTCAGTCTTAAGCCTGCATCCGCCTGCGCTTCGAAGTCGGCGACGAGGGCTCTCGCTCGGTCAACCCGACCGGCCCCGGCGTAGAATTCCGCACGCTCCAGGTAACGCCGCTCAAGGAGCGGGAGTGAATCCACCTGATACGAATCGATCAACCGTATCCCCGCCGCAAGTGACCCAAGGTCCGCCTGAACCGAGGCGAGGCGGTACATTGCTTCAAAGGAAGGGCCAGATACGGCCGCACCAGAGGGCCTCGGGTTTCGAAGGGCACGTTCGGCCTCACCAAACCGGCCCCGCAGTCGCATTAGGTCGATGAACCGGAAGTCTGTGCCCGGGATCTGCCCCGGGATCGCCTCTTCGGCGCGATCGTAATCGCGCCGGGCCGTTTCCAGGCGGAACCGCCAGTTCGCGGGCTCCCCTCTTCCCTGCGCGAAGCGATTCATGGTTGTCTCGGCGTCGCCGAACTTCCGCTGAAGCAACTGCGCGCTGAAGACATTCAGGTACCCGACAAACATTGGTTGCACTTCCACGCTGCGCAGCGCCAGGGATTCTCTGACGGCCCACTGGCGCGAGGCGGACACATGAGCAGCCAGATTGATGAGGGCGAACACATTGTCAGGATCGAGCGCCAGCGCTGACCGGTATGCCGTTTCGATACCGGCCGCATCGTACGCCACATTGGAATAGTACATGCCCGCAACGAGGTGGGCTTCGATCTCGGGGAGACGGTCGCGCAATTCGAAGGCCCGGCGGAGGGCGGTCCTTCCGGCATCAGGCCTTCCGGTCTGCCCGAGTATGACGCCGAGCCTGCGGTATGCCATGGCAAACGTCGTATCCAGGGCCACCGCCTGCTCGAGTAACCGCACTCCGGCCAACGGGCCATCGGCCAGTCCGGCGGGGCTCATGGCCTGGGTGTATTTGCGGAGCGCCGGGAGAGATGTCGTGGTCACGCGCTCCAACGCGGGACTGGCCCTGATGTCCCTGAGTGACTCGCCGATGCGCTCACGCAACCGGGCCGAGAGCTGGTCAATCGCGGCAATCAACTCGGTATCGTCCTCCGCGGTCGCGCGTACGGCGCTAAGCAATGCACCGTTGGCTGGTGAGATCAACCGCGCCGAGAGTACGTAGCCGCGTCCCACCGCTGCCACCTCGCCCGTGAGCACCGCGTTGACCCCTTCGCGCTCAGCCACCTGCCGTGCCAACGCCTCGTCCAACGGGGCATCGGGAGCGACCACCATGCGCTGCCGCGCCGCGATCACGGTCGCCGGATCGAGCAGTCGCACCACACGCGATTGGGACAGATCGATGCGGAGCAGCTCGGTAATGGTGGTGGCAAGGGTCGTATCGGAGGTCCGGTTGGCGAAGTCGGCCAACAATATCGGGTCACGCGCCTCCAGCACGCCTTTCGCCATGAGCGTCCCCACCGGTCCGATTCCCAGCCCCCGCAACGCCATGAATCCTGTGGTCACCACGGCCAGACCCGCGAACGCCAGGCCACCACCCTGCACGGCTCGCCGCCATGTGAGCCACCGTTGTCCAGCCCGGTCCGGACGGACTATCCGCTGCTGCTCCGCGAACGCCGTTGTCACGAAGATTGGCAGTCCGACGACCAGCAACCCGACCGCGGCTCGTAGGACCCAATCCGGCAAGCCGAGCTGCAGCATCGCGAGGTAAACGACGCCAAGAATCACCAGCGATGCGATGCCGAATAGCGCTGCCGCCGCGACCGGATGGTTCCAGCGGTGCGGTGCGGTCGTCTCCCCGGTGGTGATGGTCCTGGTCGCCGCCAGCGCGGACGCAAACGCGGCTGCCGACTCGTACCGATCCGCCGGGGACCGCGCGAGCGCCTTTGCCAGACTTTCGTTGACTGAAGCAGGCACGGTATCGCGGAGTGTCGACACGTTCGGTGCCGATTCGGCGATGCGTTTCGCGATGACCGACTGCGCGGTGTTGCCGGTGAAGGGCGGTTCTCCCGCCAGCATCTCGAACAGCACGCAACCGAGCGCATACACGTCGCTGCGTGCGTCGAGATCTTGCGCTCCGGCCGCTTGCTCGGGGCTCATGTAATGCGGCGTCCCCAGCGAGAACCCCGTTTCGGTCAACCGGGTGCTGCCGGCTTCACTCATGGCCAGCGCAATGCCGAAATCCGTGACCATCGCCTCACCCTCGTGCAGCAGCACGTTTTCGGGCTTGATGTCGCGGTGGAGCACTCCTTGTCGATGCGCGTAATCGAGCGCCGAGGCGATCTGCTCGGTGAGACGGATGGCATCGTCGATGGGGAGTTGGTGCTCGTGGTCCAACCGATCTCGTAACGACTCGCCTTCAACCACCGGCATCACATAATAGAGGTAACCGTCGGCCTCGCCGGAATCGTATAGCGCCAGGATGTGGGGATGGTTGAGCTGTGCCGCCACCTCGATCTCCCGCAGGAACCGCTCGGCGCCAATCGCGGCTGCGAGCTCGGGACGCAACACTTTCACTGCCACCTTACGGTGGTGCTTGAGGTCCTCGGCGAGGTAGACCGTGGCCATGCCGCCCGCGCCGAGTTCGCGCTCGATAGCGTAGCGGTCGGCGAGAGCCGTTTTCAAGCGGTCGAGGGTGTCTGACATTTGACTAAGATGCGGTGCAGCCGCTCCTTTGGGGAGGTCCACCCCAAGCGGGCGCGCTGCAATGATTGCAGCGGTTTCCTTCCGATTTCAACTCGGTGGCTTGCGGATTATTGTTGAGAGCGCGGGTTTTTCTCTCCCCGCCGCCGAGCAGCAATCCGCGTCCCAACGATCATCCGCGGCAGTCTTGCTCGACGAGTGCATCCAAATTGACAATGTATATATGGCAATGTATATACATCGTTATGGTTCGAACGCAACTATACATGGACGACGACCTGCACAAGCGCCTCAAATCGTTGGCACGCAAGCAAGGGCGTACCGTTTCGGATCTCGTGCGCGAAGCGGTGGCGCGCGTGTACGCGCCCGTCGGGGTCGATGAGCGCTTGGAAACCCTACGAGCCGTTGAGGGCATATGGCGGGATCACGAAGAGGTCGGGGACGCCCACGAGTACGTGAGGCGCATGCGGGCCGATACGCGTCGCACGAAACCGCGTCGCTGACCGGCGTCATCCTCGACAGCGACGTCATCATAGAGGTTTTGCGCGGTCGCGCCGATGTCATTGAAGGCGCTCACGCGCTTGAGACTTCGGCGACACCGTCCTACTGTACGCCGATTTCAGTGGCGGAGGTGTACGCTGGGGTTCGTCCAGGGGAAGAGGAGGTCACCCGGGCGTTCTTCGAAGCTCGGGGTGAGGTGGTGCTGGATGCAGCTACCGGCCGACGGGCGGGGTTGTATTTGGCGCGCTATGCGCAATCGCACGGCGTTGAGATTGCCGATGCGTTGATTGCTGCTGCGGCGACGACTTCGGAGCTTCGACTGTGGACGTTGAATCGAAAGCACTATCCGATGGACGACATCCAGTTTTTCGAGCCGGCAAAGTCCAATACACCTTAGAGTTTCAGCGCTCGTCGCCTCGGCCGAATTTCTCCGATTTCAGAGCACCGCTAGACATCCCGCTAGAGTGGTAGAGCGGAGATTGGAGAGTAGATGATGTGGAGTTTCGCTTTCAATCTCCAATTCAATTGCCAGTCTCCAATTTCCACTCTCCACTCTCCAATCACCTGCCTACTAGCCCATCAACCGTAGCATATACCACCTGCGTCGTCACTCGCTGGCCTGCCGTCATTCCCCCGACAATCACCAGCATTTCACCGGCCACGACGATGCCCCGGTGGTCCATCGAAGGCGTGCTGAGGGCCGGCAAAGAGCGCCAGTTACGTGTGAGAACGTCGAACCCAAACACCCCGGTCGACGGCTCGGCGGGTACTCCGTCATAGCCGATCCCGTCGTAGTTGTAGGGGTTGTCGGTGCCGCCGGCGAACAAGATCATATCCCCAACCGCGGCCGCGGCGGCTCGATACACAGAGTGGCCAGGGTGGTCCGGGAGCCGAATCCACGCGATCGACGTAGGGTCGCTTGGATCGATCTCTCCGCGCCACGATGTCGGTTCCATCTCGAACCGCCTGTTCTCGCTGTTGCGCGCGACGCCGTCGATGTAGATGATGGTGTTGCCTGTGAGGCCGCCAGTGTGGCCGAACACCGGCCGGCCAGGAATCGGGGTCGCCTGCCACCACGAATCGATGGCGGGATCGTAGACCTGGACGTTGGTCACGTTGTCGGTGTCGTGCCAACCCGAGACGAGATAGATGAGTGAGTCGCGCCAAACTCCGGAAACCGCGTCGTCCACGGGAACCGGCATGGGGGACCCGAGGCTCCAGGTGGCGCTCGATGGATCGTACACGTCAACTGAGGGCACGGACCGTTCGGTCCCGTCCTCAGCGACCGTGTATCCGCCGAACAGATACACCTTGCCGCCGAGCGCCTGAGCGGTACCCGCGAGCCGCCCCGGCCCCGGGACGGGTTGGATCTCTTCCCACCCGGGCGTACCCAGTTTCCACCGAAATGCTCGGTTCGAGATTCCACTCCAAAGTTTGGTCGAATCCAATCCGAGAAATGAATAGACGACGGCCGTCCCATTCTCTAACCCCGCTGCCACCGCGTTGTTGGTTACGGGGATAGGAAGGGACGGCACGGTCGTCCATATCTGAGCCAGTGCCGAAATGCCGTGAAGAACGCTCATGATTGGAAGTGGGGATTACATTACCTTGTCTCGTGCGGCAGGGGCGGGCGGGAACATCTGGCCGCTCGATGCCATTCCTGAAACGCGAAGTCTCACACATACTACGTCCATCGTGATACGGCAAGGAGTTGGAGATGTCCGACGTCGTTTATGAGTCGCAGGTCAAGATCCGTCGGTTGGGTGGCAAGCTACGGGCTGCTTGGCTGCCGGCAGAGTCGGAGCCCGTCATGTTTGGCGTTCATGGAGCGATCGCCGAGCATTACGGTGTCAGCCAGAGTGATTCGGAGCCGCATGCGACGACGATTGATTACGTCGTTGCGGCGGCGGGCGGCTGACTCGCTGGCACATTTGCCGGCGCGCTGGCAGCGCGCGAGATAGACGTCGGAACAGAGGACTTCGTCGCCGAGATAACCGGCGAGGTGGAGAATGATAACAACGTGCTCGTGTTACGACGCATCCACGCCAAATATAAAATCAACGTCCCGGATGACGTCCACGATACCGTCGAACGAGTTCTGAAGATGCATGCCGACCTGTGTCCGGTGGCCAGGAGCATCAAGGGGGCGATCGAGGTGACGACTGAGGTGGAGTACAGTGAGTAGTGAGCAGGGAGCAGTTTCGCGTTGTGGCATCGATTCCCGGACCGCTCTCCACCGTCTGGTGGCTCACCGCTGACGGCCTATTGTCTACTCGTCCCGGTCTACTGGCTTGCGCTGGTGTTTGGTTTCTGACCGGCGTTTCTTTTCTGCCAGGCGCTCCTCGCGCGCGCGCTTCGGTACTTTGGTTCGCTTGCGGGGTTTGGGCTCCGTAAGCGCCTCGCGTACCAATTCGTTTATTCGTGCAACCGCCGCCGCTCGATTTTGGAGCTGACTGCGCCGTGCGCCGGCCGCCACCCGGAGCACGCCATCCGCGTCGATCCTGTTTGGGAGCTTCTCCATGATGCGTTGGCGTTGCGTGTCGGACAGGGCAGCGCTGCGACCGACGTCCCACAGGACCTCGATCTTGGTCGATGTCTTATTGACGTGCTGACCGCCGGGGCCGCCTGCCCGGGTTGCGCGAAAGGTCAGTTCGTCGTCTGGGATCGTATAGGGCATGGTCATTACTGTGCCACGGAGGCGACGGTACGCACGAGAAGCTACATTGGGCACCGGTAACGCGGCTACCTCGGGTATGAGAGGGCCTGGTGAATAATACGGAACCTACTGAGAACTCGGATCTCGGCTTGGTCTTGTCGGGCGGCGGTGCGCGCGCGGCGTATCAGGTCGGCGTCCTGTCAGCCATCGCGGAACGGATGCCGAATCTATCGATCCCGATTCATTCGGGTGTGTCGGCCGGTGCCATCAACACGATCACGCTGGCCGCGTTCCCCGGATCGTTCGGGGCGGCAACCCGAGCACTCAGGCGCGCGTGGTCGAGGCTCACTGTCGACTGCGTGTATCGAGTACGAATGGGTGGGTGGTTCCGCGCGGGATTCCGCTGGCTGGGGCAGCGTGTGCTCAGCCGCGCTCCCGGCCCGACGGTGTTGCGAGGGGTGTTGGATCTCGATCCGCTCAGGGCGTTTATGCAGCGCCGGCTGGATTTCGACCGCATCGATGAGAGGATCACCGCGGGCAAGCTGCGCGCCGTGACGTTGAGCGCAACGTGTTATGGGAGCGGCCAAACCGTGACGTTCGTCCAGTGCGCCGAAGACGTGCCGATGTGGGAGCGGTCACAGCGTGTCTCGATTCGCACGAAGCTCACGATGGACCACCTCATCGCGACCGCGTCAATCCCGATCATGTTTCCCGCCGTTCGCATCGGCAAGGGATTCTACGGCGACGGTAGCGTGCGGCAGGCGGCTCCGCTGGCGCCGGCTATCCATGCCGGGGCGAGTCGGCTGTTGGCAATCGGCATGCGACCGGTGTGGGACGCCGTGGCTCCGCCCACCGGCACCACGTACTACCCCTCCGCGGCACAGGTGATGGGGATGCTGTTCCATGCGATTTTTCTGGATTCCCTCGACTCGGACGCCGAACGCCTGGAGCGCCTAAACGCCATCCTCAGAGTCATCCCCGCCGGAACGCCCCCGGCCGGCGGTTTGCGGCCCATCAAGCTCTTGCTGCTGCGTCCATCCTTGGACCTGGGTGCGCTCGCCAGGCCTCACTGGCGCCGCCTGCCTCGAATCATGCGTTCTCTGGTGCAGGGCATCGGAGGACAGCGCGAAGGTGCTTCGGACTTCGTGAGCTACCTGCTGTTCGATCCGGCGTACACCGGCCCGCTCATGGAGTTGGGATACGACGACGCGAACGATCAGTGGGACAAAATCGAGGAGTTCTTAGGGGATGGGGGGTAGGGGATGGGGGATAGTCCAACACCATCCCCTATCCCCTATCCCCTATCCCCTTACCAATTCCCTCAGCACGTACGACAGAATTCCCCCGTGCCGGTAGTACTCCAACTCCACGTCGGTATCCAACCGAACATCTGCTGCGAACTCGGTGCGGCTTTCGGCGCCGCCATTTGCGGTCCGGACCGCGGTCACTCGAACGGTGCCGGCGGGCCGTAACCCTTCCGCGATGCCCGTGATCGTAAACCGTTCGTCGCCCTTCAGCCCGAGCGAGTCGGCATCGGTGCCATCGGGGAACTGCAGCGGGAGCACACCCATGCCGATGAGGTTACTCCGGTGGATGCGCTCGTAGCTCCGCGCGAT
Source organism: Gemmatimonadota bacterium (assembly GCA_022562295.1). GTDB lineage: Bacteria > Gemmatimonadota > Gemmatimonadetes > Gemmatimonadales > GWC2-71-9 > B3T1B10. The sequence goes on along the minus strand of JADFPO010000047.1, from coordinate 8,539 downwards.
GACCGCGCGCACGCCCTGGAGTGCGGTGCCCTTGGCGGCCCAGTCGCGCGAGCTGCCCGTTCCGTACTCGGTGCCGGCCAGCGCAATCAGCGGCGTGCCTCCCTGCTGGTAGCGCATTGCCGCGTCGTAGATGCTGATTACGTCGCCTGACGGGAAGTGTTTTGTCCAGTTTCCTTCCTTGCCGTCCACCAACCGGTTCTTGATGCGGATGTTGCCGAATGTTCCGCGCATCATCACGTCATGATGACCCCGCCGCGACCCGAACGTATTGAAATCGACCGCTTTCACACCCCGCTCGATGAGCCAGCGACCGGCGGGGCTGTCTTTGGGAATCGCGCCAGCCGGTGAGATATGATCGGTGGTCACGGTGTCTCCCAGGAACACCAACACGCGCGCGTCGTCGATGTCCGACAGCGGCCGCGGCTCCTCGGGAAGATCCGCGAAGAACGGCGGCTCCGCGATGTAGGTCGAGTCGGGGTCCCACGCGTACCTGCCCCCGCCTTCGTCCGCGTCCGGGACGGGGAGGGCTTTCCAGGCCTCGGTGCCTTCGAATACCGTCTCGTATTGCTTAATGAACATCTCGGGTTTGAGCGACGCCGCAATGGCGTCGGAGATTTCCGACGTGGTAGGCCAGATGTCTTTCAAGAACACGGGCGCGCCGGCCGTGTCGGTTCCCAGTGGCTCCGTTGTGAGATCGATGTCGATCCGGCCGGCGATGGCGTACGCCACGACCAACATCGGAGACGCCAAGTAGTTCGCCCTCACATGCGGATGAATGCGGGCTTCGAAATTCCTGTTACCCGACAGGACGGCTACGGCCACCAACTCGTGCTCGGTGATCGCCCGTGCAATGGGCTCGGCGAGGGGTCCGCTATTGCCGATACAGGTGGTACAGCCGTATCCCACGACATGGAAACCGAGCGCCTCGAGGTCGTGTAGTAGGCCGGCTGCCGCGAGATATTCAGTCACCACAGTCGAACCGGGCGCCAGGCTCGTTTTCACCCACGGTTTGCGGTCCAGACCGAGTGCGAGGGCCCGCCGCGCCACGAGGCCCGCCCCGACCATCACCGACGGGTTGGAGGTGTTGGTGCAACTGGTGATGGCGGCGATGACGACGGTTCCGTCGGTTATCGTGAAACGATCGCCTTGGTACTCGACATCCGCGCGGATCGTTCCTCCATCTGCCATGGGCGCGGCCGTGGCCGGGCTGCGGCCGCCCTCGTCTGCCCAACGGGATCCGTCCTGCTCGGCGATGGCGCGTTTGGCACCCGACGGAATCAGATTGGGCAGCACCGTCCTGAAGGAATCCCGCATCTCGTCCAGGGGAACCAGATCCTGTGGACGCCGGGGGCCGGCCAGGGAGGGCACGATGGTCTCCAGCGCTAGCGAAACCACACTGGAAAAGGTGGGGTCCGGCGTGTCGGCGGTGCGGAATAGCTGTTGCTCCTTGCAATACCGCTCCACCCGGTCTACCAACTCAGGGGATCTGCCCGTCCGCTCGAGGTAGCTAAGTGTTTCGCCGTCTACCGGGAAGAACCCCATGGTGGCGCCGTACTCCGGTGACATGTTGGCGATCGTGGCGCGGTCGGCCAGACCGAGATCGTTCAGGCCCTCACCGAAGAACTCGACGAACCGGCCCACCACGCCGTGCTTCCGCAGCAACCGGGTCACGTTCAGGACCAAATCGGTGGCCGTGGTGCCTTGGGGCAGGCTACCCGTCAGCTTCACGCCCACGACCTCCGGAAGTTGCATGAAATACGGTTGTCCCAGCATGACGGCCTCCGCCTCGATCCCGCCGACTCCCCATCCCATCACCCCGAGACCGTTGATCATCGTCGTGTGGGAGTCCGTGCCCACGAGCGTGTCTGGAAAGACCACGCGCTCTCCGTTGCGATCCGCCAGGCACACCACGCTGGCCAGGTACTCGAGGTTGACTTGGTGAACGATGCCGGTTCCCGGCGGGATCACGTTGAAATCGTCGAACGCCTGTTGGGCCCAGCGGAGCAGGGCGTACCGTTCCGAATTCCGCTCCATCTCGCGCTCTACGTTCAACTCGAAAGCCCTCGACGTGCCGAAGAAGTCGACTTGCACGGAATGGTCGATTACCAGGTCGGTCTGCACCAAGGGGTTGATCTTCTTTGGGTCGCCTCCCATTCGGACCATGGCGTCGCGCATGGCCGCCAGGTCCACGACGGCGGGCACGCCGGTAAAGTCCTGGAGCACCACGCGGCCTGGCATGAACGGCACCTCACCGCTGCGGTCCGGTTGCGGCTGCCAGTTTGCCACGCGGGCCACCTCATCGTCGGTGACGATCCCATTCCCGTGGTGCCGCAAGACGTTCTCCAGCAGCACCCGAATCGAGAAGGGAAGTGTGTCGAGGGTGGTCAAGCCGGCTTTGTCCAACTCGTCTAGGCGATACATGGTGGCATCACCGTCGCGGAGGGCGAGCGTGTGCTTCGCGTTGAATGAGTGAGTCATGAACGGCGCTACCCTCAGGTTGAGTGTGCGGGAATTCGTACCAGCCAATTAAGAATACCCAGCGGACCCGTTCCCGCCGGTCGGGACCGAAACCGGGGTGGGGTGGCAGGGTTGGGATCCATGCTTCACTCCTGCGTCCGGGATGGTATTATTGATGGCCCTGACCATCCTGCCGGCCCAACGCCGGTCCGCTCGAGGAGATCGGAAGGTGACCGAGCCCATCACCATGAGCAGCGTGTCCCTCGACGATCTGTGCATCAACACAATTCGGGCCCTCACGATGGATGCGGTGCAGCGAGCCAATTCCGGGCACCCCGGTGCGCCTATGGCTCTCGCGCCGGCGGCCTATGTCCTGTGGACGCGGCATCTGCGACACAACCCCTCCGACCCGCTGTGGCCGGGTCGCGACCGGTTCGTGCTATCCTGCGGGCACGCGTCGATGTTGCTGTACAGTCTGCTGCATCTGACCGGGTACGACCTTTCGCTCGACGACATCAAGCGCTTCCGCCAGCTCGACAGCAAAACCCCGGGGCACCCCGAACGCGGGCGTACCCCAGGTGTGGAGACTACGACCGGGCCCCTGGGGCAGGGGATTGGCAACGCGACGGGAATGGCCATGGCAGCCGCCCACCTCGCAGAAACCTTCAACCGTCCCGGCCACGTGGTGTTGGACCACCGCGTGTATTTCATCGCGAGCGACGGCGACCTGATGGAGGGCCTCTCGCATGAGGCAGCATCGCTGGCCGGACATCTGAAGCTCGGTGGGTTGATCGGTCTTTACGATGACAATCACATCACCATCGATGGCGATACCGATCTGACCTTGAGCGACGACCCTGTGGGGCGTTTCGAATCCTACGGCTGGCACACGCTCCGGGTGGATGACGGCAACGACCTGGATGCGCTGGACCGCGCCATCGAGGCGGCGAAGGCGGATCCGAGACCTTCCATGATCGTGGTGCGCACGCACATCGCATACGGAAGCCCCAACAAGCAAGACACCGCGGCAGCGCACGGCGCCGCACTCGGCGCCGAGGAGGTTGAGCTCACCAAGCGCAACCTCGACTGGCCAGACGGCGAGGACTTTCACGTGCCCGAAGAGGCGCTGGCGCATTGGCGTGAGTGTGGGGAGCGCGGGGCCCGCGCCCAAGCCGAGTGGGACGCTCGGTTTGAGGCCTACGCTCGCGCGCATCCCGACGATGCAAAGGAGTTGCGGCGGCGGTTGGATGGCGAGCTGCCGCCCGGGTGGCAGGGTGCTCTCCCCACGTTCGGAGCCGCGGAGTCGCTCGCCACCCGCAAGGCCTCGGGGCAGGTTCTCAACGCCCTGTGCGGAGCCGTGCCCGAACTCATCGGCGGCTCAGCCGATCTCACCGGGTCGGTGATGACGAAGCTCGACGCCGCCGGAGCCTTCGGCGCCGACAACTATTCGGGCCGCAACATCTATTTTGGCGTGCGCGAACACGCCATGGCGGCGGTCATGAACGGCATGGCGCTCCATGGCGGTGTGAGGCCCTACGGTGGCACGTTTCTCATCTTCGCGGACTACCTGCGACCGGCGTTGCGGCTGTCGGCCCTGATGGGCCTCCCGGTGATTTACGTTTTCAGTCACGATTCGATCGGATTGGGAGAGGACGGCCCAACCCATCAGCCGATCGGGACCCTGGCCGCGCTCCGAGCGATTCCCAACGCGGTCGTCATTCGTCCGGCCGACGCGAACGACGTGGTCGAGGCGTGGCGCGTCGCGCTCGAACGCCGAGATGGTCCCACGGCCATCGTGCTCACCCGGCAAGGGGTGCCGGTTTTCGACCGAGTGGGGCTGGGACAGGCGAGCGGGGTGGCCCGTGGCGGCTATGTGCTCGCCGAGGCGAGCGGGGGGAGGGGGGGCGAGCGGCCAGTGATAATTCTGATCGCGAGTGGTTCGGAGGTGTCGCTGGCCATGGCTGCCCGAGAAATTCTCGAGCGGGACGGTGTGAGCACCCGCGTCGTCAACATGGCGAGCATGGAGTTGTTCGCTGCCCAGTCGCAGACGTATCGTGACGAGGTGCTCCCACCTAGCGTAAGAAAGCGGCTGGCCGTCGAAGCCGCGCACCCGATGCCGTGGTACCGTTGGGTTGGTGATGAGGGGGACATCTTGGGGATCGACCAATTCGGGGCCTCCGCGCCGTCGAAGGACCTGTTCGTTCGGTTCGGTTTTACCGCGGAGCGGGTAGCCGAACGGGCGAAGGCCCTGCTCGAGGCGTAGCGAATTAGCCGCTACATACACTCGGCGTCGCTTGGGGATTTGAGCCTCGCGGTGTCACAGCGTCTGAGCCGTCTTTCCGACGAATCCGTGGTGGACCGGATCTGGTCCAAGGATCCGTCTGTGTGGGGCGGGTCCGGCGACACCGTCGAGCTCGCAGACCGGCTCGGGTGGCTGGACGCCGTCGATCGCGCGTCCGATTCGTCAGTGCAGCTGGCCGAGTTCGCGTTGGACGTACGTTCGTCGTTCGACTCGGTGGTGCTCTGTGGGATGGGAGGGTCCTCTCTCGCGGCCGAAGTGTTTTGCCGTGTGGTGCGGCATCGAGGCGGCTATCCTGTGGTCTCCGTGTTGGACAGTACGGCGCCCGCCGCCGTCCGGGCGGCGGCCGATCCCTCGAGGAACTCGCTGTTCCTCATCTCCAGTAAGTCCGGTACGACGCTCGAGACCACGAGTTTTCTCGCTCATTTTTGGGAGTTGACCGGGGCCGACGCCTCCCGGTTTGTAGCGATTACGGATCCCGGAACGCCACTCCACGAATTGGCGACGCAACGCGGGTTTCGCCGCATCATCGAGGGTACCGTCGACGTCGGGGGTCGCTTCTCCGCCCTGTCCCCGTTCGGCCTCGTGCCGGCCGCGCTCGCGGGCGTCGATATCGGCGTTCTGGTCGACGGAGCCCGGAGGGCCATGGAGTCGTGCAGGCGGCCTGCGTCGGAAGAGAATCACGGCGCGTGGCTCGGTGTGGTGATGGGGGAGGCCGCGGCTGCCGGACGTGACAAGCTGACCCTCTCGTTGCCCGCGCCGTTGGCCAGCTTCGGGCTGTGGTTGGAGCAACTCGTTGCCGAAAGCACCGGGAAGAGCGGCCGCGGGGTGTTGCCGGTGTTGGATGACGGCTCGAGCCGTCTGGACTCATATGGTGGCGATCGACTGTTCGTTTCTCTGTCGGTGGCGAGTGATGTGGATGGTGCGTCCGCCGAGCGGCTCGATGCGCTGGCGCAACGCGGCCATCCCACGGTGCAGTTGACGATACCGAGCGTCGAAGACATCGGGGGCGAGATGTTTCGGTGGGAGTTTGCGACGGCGGTCGCAGGGGCTGTGCTGGGAGTGAATCCGTTTGATCAGCCGAACGTGTCGGAGAGCAAGGCGAACACGAGCCGCGTCCTCGAGCAGGGCGGTGCTACCGACGATCTCCCCGATGTATCCCCAGTCCAATTTGAGTCTTTTCGCGCCGGCGTCCGCCCTGGCGATTATGTCGCAATCCTCGCGTACGTTGCCCCCACTGCTGCCCTGGATCACACGCTCGAGACGATAGCGCGCGGAATTCAAGACCGCGTGCGGGTCCCGGTCACGGTGGGATACGGTCCTCGTTATCTCCACTCGACGGGGCAATTTCACAAAGGGGGACCGGCGACCGGTCACTACATCCAGATCGTGGATTTGCCGGGTCCCGACCTGCCGGTTCCCGATGCCGAATTCAGCTTCGGCGATTTGGCGCGCGCGCAGGCAGACGCCGACGCGCAGGCGCTCCGGTCGCGGGGACGACCCCTCGTCCGGCTGCCGTCGATGGCTGCCTTGGAGGCTTTGGTAGAGACGCTGGACTGACTATTTCGCGGCAGTCGGAGTGGCAAGCCCGGTGACCCGAGGCTCCGGCCTAGGCCTTTTGCAGTGTTACGACGTCCTGCCTTGCCTTGTGATCTTTGAGGTAGGCGTTCTGGTCGTGATAGAGTGCTCCCTCAGGCAAGAAGTGCCACAGATCTCCCAGATCCGTCTTGATGCGGTCAACATAGAACTGCGGGATTTCGGTCGTCTCGCCCTCGAAGAACCGGCGCACCGACGTATCGGTATCGAGCAACTCGCGGATCTTCGTGTAGTACTTTATGCGCCCGAACCCCTCGGACGACACTGCACGGAGCAGGTTCATCCACCCGGGAATGGTGGAGCCTTGGGCTCGGAAACGACGGGCGATGTTCTTCCACGAGAACGAATACTTGGTCAGGTCGATGACGTTGTCGTAGAACTCGGGCCACGAATAGTTCTTCGGCCGCACGTTCATCGCATGGTGGTTGTTGAGGAAGTGGAACGGGAACGGCAGCACCCGTCCGGCTTCTTGCAGCTCGAGGTTGAGCGGCGCCGCCTGGCCGAACGCCGACAGGAGTGAGTATCCCGGGAACGCTGCCGGTGTCTTGTCCACGAACTCCTTGGTGAGTTCAAAAGGTTCCTTGCCCTCGTCGCAATCGAGGCCCAGGACGAAGTTCGCCTGCAGGTACGGGATGTATTCGACGATGAGGTTGATATGTTCGGAGACCTGCTGCACCTTGTCTTTGCCCTGGCGCTTTCCGGACTTGGATTTGTTTCCCAGTTCGTACCACGACTCAATACCCGGCAGAATCGCCTTGAAACCGTTTTTCTTGAGGCGTTCGAGGCGATTCTCTGCCAGCAGTGACAGGCTGCTTTCGGCGATGTGATCCATGCTGCCCGGCGGCACCGCGTCCTCGATGGCGTCCATGATATCGTTGAATCGGACACCGAAATTCGGGTCGTGCCAGCCGACGCGGGGACGCTTCAGTTTGGTGCGGAGAAAACGGAGATCCTCCCGCAGCCGATCGAAGCTGAGGGGCTTGTAGTCCACGACCGAGTCGATGCAGAAGCTGCACGTATAGGGGCACCCGAGGCTCCCGATCATCGGCACGATCTTGATGGTGGGAGCCTTGGCGAGCGTCGGCTCGATGAATTTCCACCGCTCCTCCATACTGGGCAGATCGTCGGGTTGCTGGGTGGCAGCCAGGTATCTTCCGATTGGGCGGTGGGGCTCGGCGTCTGTGAGGATGTCGTAGAGGACTTGCTTGTCGGTAAACCCAGTGACGAAGTCAAAGTACTTGGCGGCATCTTGCGGATAACACCGCGCATGCGGCCCGCCGAGCACGGTCACGGCGCCGCGCTTCCGGAACATGGCGCTCAGGGCGTACGAAAGCAGAGCGGCTTGGGTGAACGAGGTGATGAAGACGATGTCGGTATTCTCTGGGAGTTCGTCCAATAGGTTCTCGAACCCCGTGTAGCATAGGAATTGTACGTCGTGTCCAGCCTCCTCGCACCAAGCCGATACCACCTGCGGCATGATGCTGGTGAGGTTGGGGTTCATGACGCGGGCGTACAGCGCCTTGGTCGGCCCCTTCGAGACGAGGTCGATGACGGCGATTTTCAGTTTTCGCATGGGCCCCCAATTGCGGTGGTGAGGTCCGTAAAGTTCTACAGGGAGGGCAGTTGCGCAAGGGTAACGGTCATTTGGCAGTTGAGGGCCGGTTCGAGCGGCCGTGGAGGCCATCCTGCGCCGGGTGATCGCCACGGTCTTGGCGCTTGGGACTGCCGGAGTCTGCGTCCGACTGGGACTGTGGCAAATCGACCGCCACGAGCAACGCAAGGCGAGCAACGCCGTCATCGCCGCGCGGATCGAACAGGACACGGTAGTGCTGAGGAGCGCGGACCTGCCCGATTCGATGGAGTACCGGATGATTCGCGCGGTCGGTGTGTTCGATCGGTCGCGCGAGATCGTGGAACAGGGACGAGCGGTGAACGGCGTGCCTGCTGTGTATGTGGCCACGCCGCTCGTGACACCGGAGGGTTTTGCCGTGTTGGTCGAACGAGGTTGGGCGCCATCGGCGAGCGCGCGCTCCGTCGATTTGGTGGCGTTGCGGGAGCCGGACACATCGCGTGTCGAAGGAATGCTGCTGCGCCTCGATGGCGGGTCGGTGCCGTTGGACACCAGTTGGCCCTTGTACGTGCGGCGCGCCGACCCGGCGGTGCTGCAGCCGCTATTTCCTTACCCGT
>JADFPO010000161.1 GCA_022562295.1 Gemmatimonadota bacterium | reverse complement strand
GGTTGATCGATCACATCGGCGAGCGCCCCGTACGTGGCTGCGGTCCCAGGGGGAATTTGAAGTAGCGCTCGCCAGACCTTGATCTGAAAGTTCGTCCCCTTGAGAAACAGCGTGATGGGCTCGGTCCTGCCAGCGGCCGATCCAAAGATGCGGTTGACGTAGCTCGCGGCCGCTGCACGGTGTTCGGTGAGTCGGGCGCCGGGCCACGTGCGCTCGAGACGTTCGACCGGTGTCTTCCGGTCGCCGTCCACCACGAACTCCAACCCGCAGACGCCGCGGCCGGTCACGGCGATTAGACAGTCGCCGAACGGGCTCGGAGCGAATCCGTAGCGGATCTCCACGTCTTCCCCGAACTCCTTGTACTCTCCCGGGGTCACGGCCTCAACGGCCACGAACAGGTCGTGCAACCGGCCGGGGCCAGATAGCCCGGTCTCGTACGCGGTCGCGAGCACGGAGCGCCCCTCGCGTAACGCCTCCTTCGCATGCTGCACAGTGAGGTATTGAACGAACCGCTTCGGGCTCACGCCGGCCCAGCGGCGGAACAGCCGCTGGAGATGGAACTCGCTCGAGCCCACCGCCGCCGCCGCGTCGTGCAAAGACGGCTGCTCGCCGGCGTGCCCCTCGAGAAACCGGATGACCGCCTCGATACGGCGATAATCTCGAATTGTCTGCGGGCCCGTGTTCATGGCTTTGCGCGCTTCGAGGAATTTGATCTTCGATGACACTCTGTGATAGTCGCGCATGACGTCGGTGCTCGTTTTCATGGGTGCCCCCGCTGCGGCCGAGTGTATAATGGGGATCGGCGGTCAAGCCAACAACCCGATTCTTGCGCTCGGCTATGGGCGCGGGCTTCGCTAGAGTGGCCCGGTGTGGGCAACCGGGAACTTTGTTGGGATTGCCGAGTCACGTCCTCCCGCGATGCTCGCGGACGTTCTGCGCCTTCCATCGCAGCATCGGCTGCCGTTGGCAATGGAATGCTCATGCGGCGGTGCAGCGCGGATCTGTGTCACAAAGTTCTTGCGTTATCCGCGGCCGCTAGCCGATTGGGGAGTCCCGCCCTGATGAGGGCTCAGGAGTGTCGGGTCGCCGGCGAGTCTGGACCATGATGCAGTCATCGGCGACATAGTTGAATCCTCGCTCTTGGAGGAAGACGAGGTTCTCCGGACTCTCCGCACCAGGCTGCAGCCAGACGTTCATTAGCTCGAGATCCAAGCACTCGCGGAGCACTTTGGCCCCCACCGTTGGGGGAACTACGATGTCGACGATGGTCGGCCTGTCTGGCAGTTCCTTCAGCGATGGGAAAGCCTCGTCGCCTGCCACGTGCGTCCGGTTGGGATTAACGGCAAAGACGACAAACCCCTTTCGTCTCAGATCGCGATAGATGATGTTGCCGAACTTGGAGGGATTGTCGCTGGCACCAACGACGGCGACGGTCGTGGTAGGCTCACCAAGCAAGACAGTGAGGTCCTTCATCGTCGTTCTCCTCGAATCAGCGGTTTCTCTCGAGCACAAAAGTTAGGCGTGTTTCGTATAGCCGGCGCAAGCGCCGCCGTGAGTCGGTCGAGTGGGTCGGTCATGGCGGGTAAAGATAGAACCTGAGCGGGAGACCAAACACGACGGGGTTGACCTCTCGCTATCTCACTCCGAATTCAGCGATACCACCGGATCCACCCGCGCCGCCCGGCCGGCGGGGATCCACGTGGCGAGCGCCGCGACCGCGACGAGCACCGCGACCACACCGAGATACACCGTGGGATCGGTTGCCGTGACCCCGAACAGCAGGCTTCCCAACAGCCGCATTGTCGCGAACGCCCCGAGCAATCCGATAACCAGACCAATCGTGACGGCCGCCATCCCCGAGCGCATCGTGCCACGAACCACGTCGCGCGCGTTGGCGCCCAGCGCCATCCGCACGCCGATCTCGTGCGTGCGCTGGCTGACCACATACGCCAACACGCCGTACACGCCTACAGCGCCCAGCGCGAGCGCCAGCAGCGCGAACGTGGAAAACAGCAGTGTCGAGAATCGTGCCTCGGCCATCGAACGGGCAATCACGGCATCCATCGTGGACTCCCTCGAAATGGCCACGTTGGGATCCACCGACCAGATCGCATCCTTCACCGCGTTTGTGACCTCGACGCCGGGGTCGGCCCGAACCATCAGATACATCGCGTTGGACTCCGGGTCCTGAGCATAAGGGAGGAACAACTCTTCGCGGCCAGGGACCGACAGCATATTCTGATGGACGTCACCCACGACCCCCACCACGGTAAACCAGGGGCTCCCGTCGTCATACACGACTTGTTGGCCCACCACTCCCCCGTCCGGCCACAGCTTGTTCGCCAGAGCCTCGTTGATCAGTCCCACAAGGGGATCACTCGCCCCGTCCGCTCGCTCGAGCTGTCTACCGGATAGGAGCGGAATCCGCATGGCGGACATATAACCCGGCGTAACTTGACGGTAGCTCGCATAGAACCGCGCAGCTTTTTCGGCCATCGCTTTTCCGTCAGGCGAGATGCTTACGGCCGAGCTGCTCTGCGTAAGGGGCAGAAGCTGGATGGCACCCGTGGCGAGGACCCCGGGTACGGACTCGATGCGTTCTTCGACGCGATTGAAATACAGAACGCGGGCCTCATCCGTGCCATAACGGTCCGGCGACAAGGCCACGCGCATCGTCGACAGTCCCTCCACATCGAAGCCCGGATCCACCTGGTTGAGTCGCCAGAAGCTCTTCACCAGTAGACCGGCGGCAACGACCAACACAACGCACAACGCAATCTCCGTCGCTACCAGGATCGAGTTGAGGCGAAGGCGTTTCTGGCCAGCCGTCGCCGCTCTCCCGCCGGCTCGCAACGCGGCCGCGAGTGAGCGAGAGGTTCGCCACGCTGGGAGCAACCCAAACATGGCTCCGGTGAGAACCGAGAGTCCCAGAGCGAAGAGCAGCACTGTGCTGTCAACGTGGACGTCCCCCACGCTCGTGATAGTCGCGGGCAGATGGGCCACCATGATCGACATGCCACCCCATGTAAACGAAAGTCCCACCAATCCACCCAACAACCCCAGGAGTGTGTTCTCGGTGAGAAGTTGTCGCATTATCCGCAATTGGCCAGCACCGATCGCGGTCCGAATGGCCATTTCGCGCTGACGCGCTCCCGCCCGGGCCAGGAGAAGGTTCGCCACATTGACGCAGGCGATGAGCAGGATGCCACCGACCGAGGCGAAGAGGAGCCATAGGGTCGGCCCCAAGTCGCCGACGAGCACCTCGTGATACCGCTGCACGTCGGCCGATTCCACCCTCTCCGGTCGGAAGACAGCATCCGATCCAACACTGAGTTGTGAGACTACCCTCCGAAGCTCGGCCCGTGCTGCATCAACGTGCACTTCGGGGAGGAGCCGCCCCATCAGCCGAAACCGTGCATGGCCTAGATAATCGTGTTCGTTTGCCGGATCGATGACGGCTGGAACGTAGATCTCCACGGCCGACCGAAACGGCTTGTACCCGCGGGGCATCACACCTACGATGGTCCTGGTCGTTGCATTCTCCCCACCGATCGGCACGGTCCGGCCAATGATGTCGGGCGCGCCCCCGAAATGCCGTTGCCAGAACTCGTAGCTCAAAAGGGCGATCGGAGTTGCAGTCGGAGATTCGTCCTCCCCCACGAACCGACGACCCAAAGCCGGCTCAACACCAAAGACATCGAAATGCTCGACCCCGACCACATAGCCGTTGAATTCGCTGGTCGTTCCATCGGCCGTCAACGTGAACGCCTCACGCGCGGACGCGGCCTGAGCGGCGTACGCGGAGGCGGCGGTCCGAAGTGCAACCACTTGCGCCGGCGAGTGCACGCGCTCGGGCGAGAGCGTGACGATTCGATGTGACTCGGGAAACGGCAATGGGCGCAACACCACGGCGTCGATCACGCTGAACAGCGCGATGTTGACACCGATGCCCAACGCGAGCGTCACGACGGCCACGGAAGCGAAACCGGGACTCCGCCACAGACCACGAGACGCGTAGCGGAGATCCTGCAACCCGGACGCGAGCAACTCACTGAATCCGAGGCGCGGTGTCCGGCGACGGAATGGCCCCCTCCCTCCACGAGGTAGCAGTCTCTCCGCGAAGAGCCGAATGGGAAACGCCACGGCTTGCCACCAATACCACACCCGCGCCCGGAAACCGCCGGCCTGCGAGCGCCGGTGCGCGTACAACTCCTCCAACTCGATCAGGATGTGGCACCGATCCCGGCGAGGAAGCAAGGTCCCCGCCACCCACCGGGCGACGCGCGGCACCGACCGCATGGTTACCTCCCGAACACCGGATCGAGACCGTCCCACAACCGGTCGAACGCATCCCGCGATTCTTTCAACCGATCCAGCGCTTCCGGCTGCAGCGTGAAGTACCTCCGCGAGTGCTTCTCACCCGACTCCTCGGGATCGACCATCCGCGAAACCACCAGTCCCTTTTTCTCCAGGCGACGGAGGGCGATGTAAACTGCCGCCGGCGCCACCGACCGGCCCCTGCACCCCTCGAGCTGGAGCACGATCGCCACGCTGTAGGAGTCCTGCCCCAACCGAAGGATGGCCAGAAGCACCTGATGCTCGAACTCGCCCAACGATTCGCGTCCCATAGAATCAGCCCCGTGATGATTAACAATGCTAGTCAATCTAGTCTCGGAGCTAGTCGATAGCAATGCTAGTCATAAAAGCCCCGGGATTAGTGGGGACACAACCGGTGCTCGAGTGCTACCAGCACGCTGACCTCGAGAGAGCCAGCGGGCGATACAGGCCAGCCGGGACCAACCGACAGCTCCAACCGACACCTCTGGCCCAATTGTCGAACCCGGCACGGCGAGTTAGGTTTGTAACCCATTGCATTTAACGTACTTACGATTTCCGGGACAGGTGGCCGAGTGGCTCAAGGCGCGCGCCTGGAGAGCGGCTGCTGGAAGACCTGAAGTGTGACAAAATCTCACAATTCTGCGACCGAACGCACTACGATGTCACACTTCAAAGCCCCGAGATCACACTTTGTCACACCTCAATCCACTCGCCTATCCACTCACCCAAGTGCTCGCGCCCGAGACGCGCCCCCAGGGGTTCCGATTCCTCTATCGCGCGGCGTACTAACCCCCGACCCCTGGCACGTTACGGCGACGGCTTCAATCCGCTCTCCACCCACGTGACCAGATCCAGGAACGCACCGATCTGCTCGGGGATCGTGAAGCTGCAGTGCCCGAACTGGTTCACCGCCCGCTGCACCAGCATGTCGGACCCTCCCGCCGCCGCGGCCGAACCTGCGCGGGCCCACAGATCCGATGGCCCTAGTGGACGCCGGATTGATGGTTATAATCGTTGCTAATTTCCTCCGCGGAGCGGCCAGGGTTCCCTCCTCAATAGGCCCCGGCCCCGCACAATGGGACAAACATGGGCAAGCTAGACCGGCGGGATTTTCTCAAACGGTCGGCCGGCGCAGCAGGGGGCGCGGTCGCCGGCCTCACGGCGTTGATGGGCTTCGCGGCCAAGGCAGCGGCACATGAACTCGGGCCGCCGGAGGCCGAGCAAGGAGACGGCGGGTACGGCCGGCTGAGGAACGCGGGTCCGGAGCTCCAGCTGCCGGAGGGCTTCGAGTATCGCGTGCTCAGCGTTGAGGATACGGTGATGTCCGACGGATACATCGTGCCGGGAAAGCACGACGGGATGTGCGCGTTTCCCATGCCGAACGGCAACATCCGGCTGATCCGCAACCACGAGGTCGACTTCAATCCAAGCCTCGACGTGGTGGCGGGCGATCCGACGACCGCGTACGATCCCGCGGCCGGAGGCGGGACCACGTCACTCGAAGTCGACCCCGTGACTCGTGAAGTGGTGCGGGACTTCATGAGCCTCAACGGCACCTGGCGCAACTGCTCGGGCGGCCCTACCCCCTGGGATACGTGGCTTTCGGCCGAAGAGGCGTTTTTCGGCGAGGAGTCCGGATTCGGGAAACCCCACGGGTACATTTTCGAGGTGCCTGCGACGCGGGAAGCGGCCGAGTACACCGAGCCGCTGGTGGAGATGGGGCGGTTCGTGCACGAGGCGGTCGCGGTGGATCCCGAGACCGGCATCGTCTACGAGACCGAGGATCATTTTCGGGCCGGATTCTATCGATTCCTACCGAACCAGCCGTACCGGGAGGGCAACCCGGGCAACCTCCGAGCCGGCGGAGGGCTGCAGATGTTGGCAATTCGCAACCAGGGGCGGTACGACACCAGCAAACGGCAGCGCGTCGGCCGTACCCTACCCACAGAGTGGATCGATATTCTCTTCCCCAATCCTCTTGGCGGACCGGAGGTGTTCAACAGCGTCTTCACCCAGGGGTACGAAGAAGGTGGGGCGCGGTTCAGCCGGCTGGAAGGGTGTTGGTACGACAGCGGCCGCATCTACTTCGTCGCGACCGATGGTGGAGACCGGGACCTGGGACAGGTGTGGCAGTTCGAACCAACCGGCCCCGACGACGGTGAACTCACGTTGATCTACGAATGCCGGAACCGCGGAACGCTCAAGCGGCCTGACAACCTGTGCATCAGTCCGAACGGAGCCATCATGCTCTGCGAAGACGCGAATATGAGACGGCAATACGTGCGCGGGCTCACGAAGGAAGGCCGGGTGTTCGATATCGTAGGCTGCCGCATCGTCGAGGGCGAGTTGGCCGGGGTGACCTTCAGCCCCGACGGCAAGACCATGTTCTGCAACACGCTCGGGCATCCCAAGCGGAAGCCGCCTCCGGCGATGACCTTCGCCATTTGGGGCCCGTGGGAACGGGGTGCCGTTTAGCCCGAGTTATCCCGGCACTCGACTTCTCCGTCCTTAGCAGCGCCACCGAACGGGGGATTCGCTTCACCGACATAGATGCTACAGCTGCGTGCGCGTGCTAGCCCTATTCCTTAATAGAGTAGGTGCTCCAGCTGCATCGTCAGTTCCCCGACCTTCG
>JADFPO010000160.1 GCA_022562295.1 Gemmatimonadota bacterium | reverse complement strand
GCCGGCATACTGATTCTCGATCTGCTGTTGCACGCCGACCAGCCGCTGATCGACGTCCTGCGGGCGCGCGGGTGGGCGTACGGCCTGCTGGGTGGGCTGGTCCTGGTGACGCACACCCAACGGCAGCGCTGGCTCGGCGCGCTGGATCTGACGTTCTTCCGCGAGCGCTACGACGCGCAACGCCTGCTGGGTGAGGTGGTCGAGGAGGTCCGCCAAGCCGGCAGCTTCGAGCAGGTGGCGCCACGCGCGGTCGCGCGAATCGAGGTGGCGCTGCATGCGGAGTTCGTCGCGGTGCTCGCGCTAGGGACGAGCGAGACGAGCTATCGCAACGTCGCCGCGGCACCGGCCGGCCGGGCGCCGGTGGCGGTGTCGGCAGACAGCAAGCTGATCACGCTGTTGCGCGTGCTCGGGAAGCCGCTCGAGGTGTCGTTGTCGGGGACGAGCTGGCTGACGCAGCAGCTGCCCCACGAGGAAACGGACTTTCTCCGGCAAGCCCGCATCGAGCTGCTCGTACCGATCGCGAGTTCGCCAGACCGCACGCAGGCACTCTTGGCCCTTGGACCGAAACGCTCCGAGGAGCCGTACACCGGCGAGGATCTGTCCTTCCTCGTCGCGATCGCCTCGAGCCTGGCGCTGCTCCTCGAGCGGCCGGTCGCGGCGCCGGCCCCCGCTACGGACGCCTTCCTGGAGTGTCCCAAGTGCGGGACCTGTTACGACACCGGGGTCGCGAGCTGTGCACGGGACAGCGGGGCCTTGACCTCGATCGGGTTCTCACGGCTGCTTGCGGACCGGTATCGGCTGGACCGGCGGCTGGGGCAGGGCGGGATGGGCACCGTGTACGAGGCGACCGATACCGCCCTGGAACGCCGTGTGGCCGCCAAGCTCATTCGCGACGATCTGGTCGGCAGTGAGGAGGCGGCGGCACGCTTTCAGCGCGAGGCACGCGCGACCGCGGCGTTCGCGCACCCGAACGTCGTGACCGTGCACGATTTTGGCGTAGCCGCCGACACCCGCGCCTTCCTCGTGATGGAGCTCCTCGCGGGCACGAACCTCCGCGACGCGATCGAGCGAGACGGGCGGCTGCCGGCCGCGCGCACGGTGGAGATCTTGCGGAGCGTCTGTGCCGCGGTCGAGGCGGCGCACGAGGTACAGCTGGTGCACCGCGACCTGAAGCCCGAGAACATCTTCCTGGCGCAATCGCCGACCGGCGAGATTGCCAAGGTCCTCGACTTCGGCATCGCCAAGTTCCTCTCCTCGCCGCTCCCTCCGGAGGCCGAGACCGTGGCCGGAGTCCTGGTGGGGACCTTGCAGTACATGTCGCCGGAGCAGTTGCGTGGCGGGACGGTCCAGCCGGCGTGGGACCTCTGGGCGCTCGGCGTCGTCGCCTACGAGATGCTGACCGGCACGCACCCGTTCGCCGCGGCGACCCCCGACGAGAGCCACCGCGCGGTGCTCGCGGGCCGCTTCACACCGCTCGCGGCAGAGCCGTCTGGCCCACCCCCCGCCGCGCAGGCGTTCTTCGACCGCGTCTTCGCTTCGGAAGCGGCCGAGCGGCCGCCGTCCGCTCGCGCGTTCTTCGGGGATCTGGAACGCGCGCTGGCCTGAAAGAAAACGCCCCTCACTGAGACAAAGGCACTGTCAAGTGGCGTTGGTGCATGGCTCCAGGCTCACAACTCAACGCCCCTCCTGTGAGAAAAAGCGCGCCATCACGCGGCTGGGCGTAATGTTTGCAAGATCGCTCGTAGATGGTCCCCTTACCATGCCGCTACGCCAGTAACGCGTACGCGATCACACCTGATAACATGATGCCCGCTGCGGTGAAAATGCCGCCCGAGACTGCGCCAATCCAGTTTCTCGGTGCGTAGTATGTCAACGCCATGACCGCTACGGCGAACATGCAACCGCCGTAGGTGACAATGATCCATACGGGTGTGTGCGACAACATTGGTCCGCTGGTCGTATAGTACCAGGCATTGGCGGGCGCAGCGAATTCCTCATACCAGGGTGGCACCGTCATTCCCATGACGGTAACCAAACCGACAGCAACCCACCGCGGCCAAATATCGCTGAGCCGCAGCGCTAGATAGCCAAATTGCACCACCGTGAGCCACCAGCCGATTGGCATGTACGAGGGCGATGCCAGGACCCGGAAGCCAAAGTAATCCGTGTAAACCAACGACCGAAAATGCACGACATGCACCCAGTCGACCCACAACACGAGAATGCATGCCACCAGACCGAAGAGGAGCAGCCACGCTAAACGCGGCCCGCGCGTCACGCGCCAACCAATAATTAACAGGCTGATGACAGCAAGCGCCGTGATACCAAAGAAATGAGGAGCGGCAAGTAGCGCCCCCATTCCCACACCTACCAAGGCCGCCGCCATCGACCCGATGACCAGGCGATCCTCTGAGGTCAGCGCGCTGAGGAGTGGCATTTTTGAAAGTTAAGACGTGAACGCCAAACACGGTGTGCCGAGTGTGTCACCCATTCTCGGCCGTCAGCTCCGCACATTGCAACGGCCACCTCCCGACCCGCCCCACCTGCGCCGCGGCCTGTTCGGGTCGCGAGGCTGTGATAGGACCGTGCAAGTTTCTGTGCAATTTCAGATACAGAAAGGGTGCGAAACTCACTTTCAAGCTTCGCACCCTTGCCGTATGACTGACTGCAGTCACGCGATTCTGCCGAAATCGCCAACCCTCCACCCCGCATTGCTAGCCGGCGCCCCTTGTCAGCATGTAGTGATTTTGAGATGCTCGGCACAACTCACAACTCACAACTCACGATTCACCGCCCACAGCTCAATGCTCGATCTTGAAGTTGTCGATGTGCATGTCGAGGTTGTGATTCAAACGGATACCCACGATGCCGTCGGTGTACATGTCGGCCTTTGGTACCCGATGAACCTCGGTTCCATTCACCATGAAGATCACGTCGGCGCCAGCCACTCGTACCGACACATCGTTCTTCATGTGAGCGAGTTCTGATTCGTTGATCGCGCTGTTCTTGCTCCAACCCACGATCTCTGCGGTGGTGGCTCCCGTTCTCGTCTTGATGATGTAGCTCCCGTCTCCACGCACCAGGAAGTAGCTGTAGACTTGTCCTTCGGCTTGCATGTCCCTGCCGCCGAAAATAAGCCCCGTGCCGTGTCCGTGCCCCTTGGAGCTGAGCTGCTCGATCGTTGCGGAGATGGTGTACTCACCCGTCGCCACATCGCTTTCCCGGTATAGTGCCACGCCTGGGCCGACCGTGATGTTCCAACCGGTACCACTTTCTTCGAACTTGATGTTGTCGAAGTTCTGCCCGCGATCCGTACGGGCCATCCATCCCGGGGCGAGTTGTCCGCCGCCCGAAACCGTGCGGTCGGCGTCCTGCGCCACCGCCGGCACGGCCACTGCTAGGGCGAGCGCTGCTAGTGAAATTGCACGCATGTAATACCTCGGCTTCAAAGTGTGTAGAGCGTCATAAAATAATCGCCCTATGGGCTATGGGCCATGAGCTATGGCTTTGGAGCTCTGGGCCACAGCTCACACTCATGGCTCACAGCTCATTCCTACCGCGGCACCAGGGTCAGGACCTCGTCGGCCACGCTCTCGACTTTTTCGCGCGAGTAGAACATCGGGAAGAACTTGTCGTTGGCCCAAATCTCGAAGAGATCGCGGTAGTGTTTATCGTCTGGATCCCCCGACTGCCCTGGGGTGTTTGCTCCGACCGTCCTGTCCCAGTCTTTCGTGTCGACGATGATTCTGAACGACGCCCCGGAGGTTTGGTTGTTTCCCCCGCCCGTGTTGTTCGGTGTGTAGCTGTTGCCCCCGCGCGGCCACGGGCCGACGTCCAGGCGGTCGCGAAGCTCGAGATTTACCGCCGCTGACATCGGATGCCTGATCAGGACGTGCTTGTAATCGTTCTGTCCGTATTGCCACCGGTCCATGTTGGAGCCCAACTGGTCAGTCAATTGGGCCACCGCTTCTCCGAGGCTCTGCAACAGCAGCGCGTCGCGCCCGGCGATCGGGTCATCACCGAATTGGCCGGAAGGAGCGATCAGCCAATCGATGGTTTTCTCCATCGAGATCCGGCGGATGAACTCGCGCTCGTCTTCGGCTACGAAGCGCTCGTATGTGTTTTGTTGAAGACGGCGCTCCCAGGCAACGTAGATGCCCGCTGCCACGGAATTCTTGTCCAGCACATAGTCCCAATCCAGCAGCGTCCGCCGCGCCCGCTCGACGCCGCGGTCCCCCCCCGCCCCCCCCGCCGGCAAGTCTTCCAGTAGCGGCACGAGTGTTCGAGCGGGAATGGAAAGTTTGTCGGTCTGCAGCGCCATCATGTCCATCACCGAGTGCATCCGACCCGAGCCGAGCACCTCGCTGGCGCGTGCCCAGCGATAGGGGTCCGACCACGTCCACCCGACGGCATTGCGATAGGGATAGTCTCGGGGGATGAGATTGTTATTGGCGGTTCCGAAGAATCCTCGGTCGGGATTCGCCACGTGCGGCTTGGCGAGAATCGGCAGGTAGCCGTCCCACTCGTAGCGTCCATCTCCGGGGACCGGCACGAGACCGCTCCAATTCGGCCGGATGGGGGCGATTCCCACTGCTTGCCAACCGATGTTTCCAGCCCGGTCGGCCCAGACCATGTTCTCGCCCGGGATGTTGCTGTAGCTACATGCGTCGCGAAACTCCTCCCAAGTCTTCGCCTGGTCCATTCGCAGACTCGCCAGATACGGCGCGCCTCCGATCTCCATCCATGCGGCCCTGACGGCGTAGGCCTTGTGGTTCTCCGAGTCCTCGTAAACCACGGGTCCGTGCCGCGTGTACTTGAGGTCGACGACGGCAGGCGCCTCGCCCTTGATGGGGATCGTGTCTTGGATGACGGACATCGGCTCCCAACGTCCGTCGTAACGATACTCGTGCTGGTTGTTTGGGTTGATGTCGTAGACGTACAGGTCTTCCCCGTCCGTGGCGAAAACAGTGAGTCCCCAGGCGCCGTACTCGTTGTGCCCGATCGACACTCCGGGAATCTCCGGTTCGCCTCCGCCGATGACATCCCAGCCGGGTGCCACGAGATGCACCAGGTATCGCAGCGACGGCGCCGACTGCGTGCGGTGCGGATCGTTCGACATGAGAGGAAAGCCGCTTTGTGTGAGTGCGCCGCTCACCACCCAGTTGTTGCTCCCAATGTCTTCCTGCGCGCCTTCCATGAGTTGGACATCCTCGGCCTCTAGGACGCTGGCGAGCCGGCTGTAGGAGTCTTCGCTGGCACGATACCCCAGCGCGACGTCCTCGGGCCTGAACCGCACCGGCCTGCGGAACGCGTTATAGACACCCAGAATGTCGGCGGAAAGGAGCGAGCCGTCGATCGCGTCGTCCAGAGTGATATCTGGTTCGCCAGGCCGGAAGTTGGAGAGTTGCTTTACCCTATCGGCGCCGAGTTGCGCGACCGCGCGTCCGTAATTGAGTTCCTGGCCGATGTTGCCCAGGAGCCCCTGGTGACGTGATACCACCGTTGCGGTGGTCCACTTGCCGGGTGTGATGCCGAGCAGCTCGAACTCGATGGGCAGGAGATCTGGATTCCGCACGGTCTCGTCGATGTAGGCGTTCACTCCTCGCACGAACGACGGGATGATGATGTCACCGCGGGGGTGATAGTGCTTTAGCTCCTGAGCCATGTTGCCGCGAAACTGAAACAGTCGCGTTCCGATGTCGCGTTGTAGTTCGCGCCGCCCCAGGATTTCGGCGACCGTACCGTTGGTCTGGCGCCGCCAGATCTCGAATTGGAACAGCCGGTCGCGCGCGGCGCTGAATCCCTGGGCGAAAAAGAGGTCGGCTTCCGTCTGGGCGTAAATGTGCGAGATGCCCCACCGATCTTTGATGATCTCGACGGGGCGGTCGAGCCCTTGGACGCGGAGCGTCTCTTGTGCCTGACCCGTATCCACCGCGGACACGGTCAACATCAAACCAATCAGCGATGCTTTTATTATCCTGGTGGCTTGCATCTTGAACGACCTCGACAAAAATTGTGGGTTGTGCTCGTAGCTCGTAGCTCGTAGCTCGTAGCTTCACAAATAACTCCACATCGCGGCTCCGATCAATGACCAGCGACACGTACAGACGCATCTACTCGGTCGTGCGGCGCATTCCCAAAGGCCGCGTTGCGACATACGGGCAAGTGGCGGCGCTGGCCGGGTTGCCCGGGCATGCGCGGCAAGTGGGATACGCCCTGCATGCTTTGGCGGAAAGCACCCGTGTTCCCTGGCATCGGGTGATCAACGCAAAGGGGGAGATCAGCTTGCGATCGGTAGTGGGCGGGCACCACGAGCAGCGTATGAGACTCGAACGTGAAAATGTGGAGTTCGATCAGCGCAACCGCATCAGCCTCGGCCATTTCGGTTGGGCACCGCGTCGTAGGGGGTGACAGGGATCAGGTTTCAGGTGTCGGGGTTTGCGGTGCTGCGCCCCCTCGGTTCGCCCATCCTCGGCCATGAAGCTCTGAAACCTGACACCTATCCCCTGACACCTGGGGTGCGGGGAGGGCGGGGCCTACTCCATCACCGGCCTCCCTCTCTTGTCGGCCGGCGTGATCACCACGCCAGGGAGTGCCCACGTTTGCGTCGCGTTTTCGATGACGAATTCCCCGTTCACGAGCACGTGCTCGATTCCCTCCGGGTACTGGTGAGGCTCCAGCGCTGTCGCCTTGTCGCGGATTGTCTCGAGGTCCATCACGACGATGTCCGCCCACTGTCCTTCACGAATCAGTCCGCGGTCCCTGAGCCCAAGGATTTGGGCCGGGAGTGAGGTCATCGAACGGATGGCGCTTTCGACGCTCAGGACGCCCTGCTCGATGGCGAAGCGCCGGATCTTGCGAGGGAAGTTTCCATAGAAGCGCGGGTGCGTGAACCCGTCGCCAGGCATCGCGATGCCGGCGTCGCTGGCGGACGCCACCCACGGCTGGGCAAAGAAACTCGCCAGATCGTATTCGGAGAGCGAGAAACCGCG
>JADFPO010000046.1:20634-24448 GCA_022562295.1 Gemmatimonadota bacterium | reverse complement strand
GAACTCCGACAAACCGCATGGGGAGACCCCCTGCGGCACGGCCGCTCCGTCAAGGACGAAATGCGGCAGAATCTCACCTGCATGCTGGAAGAGGGTCACGATCCATTTCCCGGCATCGTGGGCTTCGACGATACGGTCGAACCCGGCATCGTCAATGCCATCCTCGCCCGGCACAACTTCATCCTCCTAGGACTGCGTGGACAGGCCAAGAGTCGGATTCTCCGCGCCCTGGTCACGCTGCTCGACGATGAGATTCCGATCCTGGCGGGGAGCGAGATCAACGACAACCCGTTCCGCCCGATCTCGAAGTACGGGAGGGAACTCGTCACCGATCGCGGAGACGACGCCCCGATCGACTGGATATCGCGGGATCAACGCTTTGTCGAGAAGCTCGCGACGCCCGACGTGACAATCGCGGACATCCTAGGCGATGTCGACCCGATCAAGGCAGCACGAGGCGGCCACTTGTTGTCGGACGAGTTGTCCATCCATTACGGCCTGTTGCCACGCAGCAACCGCGGCATCTTCGCGATCAACGAGCTACCCGATCTGGCAGGCAAGATTCAGGTTGGACTCTTCAACATCCTGGAGGAGGGCGATATCCAAATCAAAGGATATCCGATACGTCTTCCGCTTGACGTGTTGATCGTTTTCTCGGCGAATCCAGAGGACTACACGGCGCGAGGCAAAATCATAAGCCCGCTCAGGGATCGCATAGGAAGCGAAATCATGACACACTATCCCCTGTCGTTGGATCTGGGGATCCAGATAACCAAACAAGAAGCGTGGACCGACCGGGACGGGCGGCAGCTCGAGATTCCTTCCTTCATCTCCGAGTTGGTCGAGCGCGTCGCGTTCGAGGCGCGCGCCGACAAGCGAGTGGACCGCCGCTCAGGGGTGAGCCAACGCTTGCCAATCAGTCTCATCGAGTCGGTGGTGTCCAACGCCGAGCGACGCGCCATCCCCAAGAAGGAGCGGAGAATCGTGCCGCGGGTAACGGATGTGGCGGCGTCGCTGGGTGCCATCACGGGAAAGATTGAACTCGAGTACGAAGGAGAACTTCAGGGCGCGGAGGCCATAGCCGCCGATATCGTGCGGCGTGCCACGGGCGCGACGTTCGACCACCTCGTCGGCAATACGGATTGTAGCGAAATCGTAGAATGGTTCGATGAAGGCGGCGCGTTGAAGATTGCCGCGGACGAGCGGTCGGACGTTAGTCTCAAGGGCTTTGCCGTCGTACCGGGATTGTTCTCCGTGATCGAAGCCATCGGATTGGCGCCCAAGAAGGACCCGGCGACGCTGGTTGCCGCATCGGAGTTGATTCTGGAGGGACTAGTGGCCAAGAAACGCCTCTCGAGTTCCGAGGAACTCGGGTACGCTCGGGCCGCCTCGGACAAGCCTCCGCCATTTGGGTCCGGCGGTGTGATCCCCGACATCCTTTCGTGAGGTAGCGATTGGCTGTTATCACGATATCCCGCCAGTACGCATCGGGCGGGGCCGAGATTGCCAGGATGGTGGCAGACCGACTCGGATGGACGCTAATCGACGGGGAGTTCGTCGACCGCGTGGCCGAGAGGGTTGGCCTTCCGCCTGAAGAGATCGCGATTCGAGAGGAGCGCGTGCCGAGCCTTTTGGAGCGCCTTGGCAAGACACTGGCTGTGTCTTCACCCGAGGCCTTCCTCACGGCAGCCGACTACACCGCCGACGATCCACAACCCGCAGAAGAGATCGTCCAGATGACTAACGCCGTAATCAAGGAAGCTGCGGAACACGGGGACGTCGTGCTGGTCGGCCGGGGCGCCCAGGCGTACCTCGCCAGCCGTGATGATGCGGTGCACGTGCGGATCGTTGCACCCATGGAAGATCGGATCCGCGCTGCCCAAGAGCGGTTGGATGTCTCGGCCAAGGAAGCCGAGCGCACGGTGAATGCGATCGACCACGATCGTAAGGCGTACGTCCACACCCACTACCAGCGGGACTGGGAAGACGCCGCCAACTATCACATGATCATCAACTCGTCGCGTATGTCGAACGAGCATGTCGTCGATCTGATCGTCCAAGCAGCGAAGAAGATTTAACCCATGGCACGCAGCGATGGTGCCGTTCGCGGCGCGATCAACGCCAACCCGGTGCATATGAGCCCCGACCCGGTCAACCAAGACGCGACTCCCCACCGCTCGGCCACGATTCCCGCCATCAACGTCCCCAACGGCATCAGGCCGAGGAAGGCCAACGAGTAGACGGCCATGACTCGGCCGCGTAATTCATCCCCCACTAGGGACTGCAACATCGTGTTCGTCGTGGCGGTGAGCACGACCTGAAAGAACCCGGTCAGCACCAGCAGCGGTAACAATGCGCCGAGGCTGCGGGTAATCCCGAGCGACGCCACAGCGATGCCAAACAAGGGTGCCGCAACCGTTACGACTCGGCCTCTCGGGATGCGATGTCCAAGCGTCGCGAGCCCCAGCGCCGCCACCACCGCCCCGCCCGCAGAAGCGGAAACCATCCATCCAAACTCCGTCGCACCAAGACCCATCACGTTTCTCGCCAACACGGGCAGCATCACATGAAACGGGAGTCCGAATACGCTGGCAATGGCAATCATCAGGACGAGCGTGCGCATGTTGCGGTCGTGTGTCACGTACGCCAGGCCCTCCCACACGGTCGATCGACTCGTGTGATCCCCGCGCCGTGGCTGTGGCGCAAAACGCATCAAGAGAAGCGCACCGATCAGCGCCAAGTAGGATATCCCGTTGAGCAGAAAGCACACGCCGACCCCGGCGACACCGATGATGACGCCAGCCACCCCCGGACCAACGACGCGGGAGCTGTTGAACGACAACGAGTTCAGTGCAACGGCGCTCATCAGCTCGCGTTTCCCGACCAGCTCTGCCACGAACGCCTGCCGCCCAGGAATATCGAAGGCAGCGGTCAAACCGAACAGTGTAGCCACGATCATCACATGCACGAGCGCCACCCGATTGGTCAACACAATCGCCGCTAGCAGCAGCGCAGTGAGCATCGCCGCCGATTGCGTTACCAGAAGCACGCGCCGTCTGGGAAACCGATCCGCTACGACACCGCCGTAGAGAGAGAACAATAGCATGGGAAGCGTCCCCAACATCCCTACGAGCCCCACGTAAAACGGGGAGTCCGTGAGGAGCAGTACCAACCATGGCAGAGCCACGGAGTGCATCGACCATCCAACCAACGAGATGGTATGGCCAGCAAAGTACAAGCGAAAATTACGGTACCCGAGGGCACCGAAGCCGGTTGTCGGCCCAGGCTCCGCGTCATGGCTCGGGGTACCGGTTTCCAAAGGCGGGCTTTGGGGCATTGCGGGAACAATGCTCAGGTGCCACACTTTCAACAAGGAAGATCACGTGGATCTGGCCTGGCTTCGAGTCCATATACGTTGGCTCGAGGCGTTGGCCTTGGACGCACCCTGGAGGTCGAATCGCATGCGCCACGTCACCTACTCCAAATACATCCCCGGCCTGGCCGACGCCGTCAACCTACAGGAGTTGATGGATCAGTTGACCGATTTCTTACTCCAGTCGGGATTCGCAGGTGGGCCGTTCAACCATCCGTTTTGGGGCGAGCTGGGAGACGAAGACGGCGACCGCTCGATGGATGCACTGCGGAAAGCCGTCATGGAAGCCCTGATGAAGTCGAACCAGCTTACCCCGGAAATGCTGCAGGCACTGCGGGGCGAGTCCACCGGGGACGAGGAGCGGGATCGGGACATCCAACGGCAAATCGCCGATCTCATCGACGAAATCATTCAGCGGCTGGTCGATGAGGGCTACCTCAC
>JADFPO010000046.1:13697-20536 GCA_022562295.1 Gemmatimonadota bacterium | reverse complement strand
CCCGGAAATGCTGCAGGCACTGCGGGGCGAGTCCACCGGGGACGAGGAGCGGGATCGGGACATCCAACGGCAAATCGCCGATCTCATCGACGAAATCATTCAGCGGCTGGTCGATGAGGGCTACCTCACCGTCGATCAGTCACCGCGCATGCCAGAAAGCCATCAAGAGATGTTCGGTCCGGGCGGACAAGCACAAGCCGCGGCAAAACATGTCAACTTCAACTTGACGGAGAAGGGCGTCGATTTCCTGGGGTACCGTGCTCTCAAGCAGTTACTCGGCAGCATCGGCAAGTCGAGCTTCGGAAGCCACGACACCGCATACCTGGCCACGGGTGTAGAGGCAGGGGCCGCTTCGAAGCCATACGAATACGGCGATACGCTCAATCTCGACGTCAGCGCCACCCTCACCAAGGCCATCGAACGCGGGGGGCTCAAATTTCCGATCGATATCGATTACCCGGATCTCATGGTGCACCAATCGGAATATCGATCCAGCGCCGCCACGGTCCTCATGCTCGACTGCTCGCACTCCATGATCCTTTACGGCGAGGACCGATTCACACCCGCCAAACGTGTTGCGCTCGCCTTGACTCACTTGATCAGAACACAGTTTCCGGGGGATTCGCTCCGCGTGGTGCTGTTCCACGATTCCGCAGAGGAAATACCACTGTCGCGACTGGCACACGCCCAAGTGGGTCCTTATCACACGAACACGGCGGAAGGGCTGAGATTGTCCCAGCGGTTGCTGTTGGCGCAGAAGAAGGACATGCGACAGATCATCATGATCACCGACGGCAAACCTTCGGCTCTCACGCTTCCCGATGGTCGCATCTACGTCAATTCGATGGGTCTGGATCCCCGTATTCTACAGGCCACATTCAGGGAGGTCACGAACTGCAAGCGTTCGGGCGTCATGATCAACACGTTCATGCTGGCCCGCGAGCCCTCGCTGGTTCGGTTTGTGAGGCAGGTCTGCAAGATCTCTCGCGGCAAGGCCTACTTCACGAACACGATGACCTTGGGTCAGCACATACTGATGGACTTCATGCAGCGGAAGACCAGGCGAGTGTGATTGAAGATGGACAGATGGGCGGATGGGCAGGCGGGCAGACGGTATGACGGTATGACGGTGTGACGGTAGACCGAAAGAATACCGTCTTACCGTCGGGCAGGGTGACGGAGTGGGGTGGTACCGTCGGGAGTGGTGGCAGTGCGGTGTGGTACCGTCTGGGGTGGTGCTGATGCGGTGTCGTACCGCCGGCGGCGCGGCGGTGTTCGGCGCTGAGTTTCTGGAGCCTTCGGTGCTTCGTAGTGCACTCCGGTCCTCGCAATACGAATGCGCTCGCCGTTCCCCTCATCGTCTCCCAAGAGACTGACTGTATGCGTCGTAACGCGGCCGGCTTCGATCTCGATCTCGAGTTCGATCAATTCACGTCGATGGTTCAGACCGTCGTAGCTGATTCGGAGTACGTGACTCCCCGTCGGGAGCTGAAAGCGCGCAAGTAACAGTTCGGCCGGGAGCGTTGACCAGCTGCGTGTGTCGGCCCGCTCGGTGGCAGTGGCGACGGCCCGAGCCGTCACTCGCCCGAGGAAGCCTCCGAGAGCGCCACCTCGGTCTTCGCCCGCCGCCTCGGCAGCCGTGACGGCCGCTTCCTTCAGCAACCCGCGAGAAACCATGCGCAACATGATGGTGGGTTTGCTTTCCTCGAAGTCACGCACGGCGATGGCCGAGAGATCCTGGATGATGGTCGGGGCGATCGACCGCTCGTCGTTCACCGAAACGCGTATATCGCTGGCACGCCGCGCCGCCAGTTGGTACGACGGCCACGCGAGGGAAATCAATTCGAGGCCGACGGCCGATCCTGCGGCCGCGATAACCACGCCGTCTTCATGCCGTGGATAGTCGATGCCCTCTTGCGACAGATAGTTCATGACCACGACCGTGCGTATCAGCACCCGCACCGCAGCAAGCACCGCAGAACCGACGTTGCCATTCAACACTGCGTCTTTTTCCGACGCCAGCACGGGAACGTACAACTTCTCTTCCGCCTTGTGAGCCACGAACCCGTTCTCGATGACGACCATGAGCTCGCCCATATCGGCCGATACCTCGGCTGGCTCGGCAACGGACGACTCCCCGTCGGACAGATAGGTCTTCCGAGTTTCTTCGGCTACGTCATCGAATCCGAGCACAGAGGCGACACGTGCCACATCCTCCGCCACTGGGCGGGGCGGCGCCACCCCATAGCGCTGTTCGTAATCGTCGTATCCGGTGAGGGACTGTCGCAGCGATACCATGGCGTCGTTATCCTCGCCGGCACTCCATTGAAGCATCCCGGCGATATATTGCAGCGCTGCAGGATTGGTGAAGCTGCGTCCCGGATTGTCGTTGGCGTAGCGGCGGAGCAGCGCATTGGCCTTGCGCGCCTCGACCAGAGCGTTCTCCACATCGTCGAGCGCCAGGTAGTTCATCATGCCGTAATAGTGGATCATCGACCACTCCAGGGCGGAGGGGTAGAAATCCAACACGTTGTCGCTCACCAAGAACGCCGCGACGTTCTGCCCAATGCTCTTCGTGTACCGCTCTTCCGCAAGCGCTTCCGCGCGTTGCAGCGCGACGTTGCTCTCCGTGTAGCGCCCGAGCCTGTGGAGGAAGAGACCCGCGTTGAGCCGCTTGATCAGCTCATCTTTGGGGCCGCTGGCGAGCAGCTGATCGAGCGCGCTCGAGTCCCGCAGCGTCAGATAGTGACGCATTGCGGCGTCGTGCGGCGGCAACGAACTGCCGTAGAACGGTGAATCGGGCGGGACAGGCGGCACCCTGCTGGCCCCGCAGGCGTGCAGGGCGATGAGGGTAGAGAGAAACAGCAACCGTCCCGCAACAACCCGGTAGGCCATCGCGGTGGTTACGCGCGGCTCGACATTACCGGCGCGTGCGACTTCGCTCGACGAACTTCTTGATGCGCTTCTGGCCGATCCAAACCCGTTCGTTCGATTCCAAGTCGGTGAGGTTGAGATCGACCTGATAGTAGATCACTTCCCGACCACCGTCGACATCCTCGATCGAAGTAATCTCACCCACGACGATGAAATCCGCCCCCAGCTCGTTGCGCATGCGGGCGCGCGTCTCTGTGGAGGCATTCTGTTGTTGGTCTTCGCGCTCTTCACGAACTTGCTCGCGTTGGTCGCGGTCGGCCACGACTCGCGCCAACCCGGACCTGAGGAACGCGGCCTCCATGTCTCGCAGGAACGTGTTGACGGCGATGTGCTCGGTGGTTCGGTTCCGCACGGATCCGAAGATCACCGCCGGAAGCTTCCCCCCGTTGGCCTGCATGAACCGCCTGGCCCAGGGGAAGCTGGCGGCATCATTGATCATCTCGTCCGCCACCATCCGTGAGTCCGTATCGTTCCAAAAACCCGACAAGTCGATGGTGGTCTCGGGATCTATGCGCGTCACTCGAGTTGCCTTGCTGCCGCAAGCCACCGCCACGAGGGCCACCGCCAGGACGGCCACGTACCTGTTTCTATGAAGAGGGGATAACATTGTTGTCGCTCCCGTTGGTTCAGGTTTCGTTTCAGTAAGCTACCCTAAAAATGGGGGTTTGGTCCTCGGGGGGTAGGGGTGTGATGCGCAGCCCTCAGCCGCCCCATCGACTACCGGCCCGCGACGGGCGTCCACCGCCCGCCGCCCGGTCGAAACCGTTGTGTCACCTCGACTTGCCTTTCCCAGCTCCCTATCTTTCGCTGACGTTCATATCTCCTCCTCAGCAATCCGACCGGTGTTCGACAGCGTCTTTGAAACCGTCAATGCGGGCTTTGCCCAGGCCCTGTACGAGGACTATCTCCGGGATCCCTCCTCGGTGCCCCCATCGTGGCGCGCCGTTTTCGACAACGGCCTCAGCGGGGAGCAACCGATAGAACCGCCGCTCTCATCGCCGGGCGGCGAGGTCGGCGCCGCCCCTCGCACGGCGGAGCCCGATTCGGAAGACAAAGAAGCCGCCGGTCCCGGCACGTACGAACCCCTCAAGGGCCCCGCACTTCGCCTGCTGCAGAACATGGAGGCCAGCCTCGCCGTGCCAACGGCCACGTCGTTTCGCGACGTGCGGGTTTCCTATCTGTGGGACGTGCGCAAGCGATTCAATGCGCTGCTCGACCCTAGGGGCGTCAAGCTTTCATTCACGCACCTGGTCGGCTGGGCAATCGTGCTGGCCACCGAGCGGTTCCCATCGATGGTTCGGGCCGTGGTGGAGCGAGAGGGTCGCCCACACCAGTACGATCCGGGCGCCGTAAACCTGGGATTGGCGGTAGACGTCGAGCGGAAGGACGGTCGGCGGAGCCTGGTGGTACCGGTGATCAAGCAGGTCGACTCCATGACGTTTGGGGCGTTTCACGAAGAATACGAACGCCTGGTCGCCGGTGCCCGCACCAACAAGCTGCTTCCGGATTCTTATCAGGGGGCCACGATCACGCTCACCAACCCGGGCACGATTGGAACGGTGGCGTCGGTACCGCGGCTCATGGCCGGCCAAGGCTCCATCATTGCGACCGGGGCGATCCGCGGCGAACCCAATGCTCGGCTGATGACCCTCACCAGCACCTACGACCACCGGATCATCCAGGGCGCGGAATCGGGACTGTTCCTGCAGCTGGTGGACCGGCTGCTACAGGGTGACGAATCCTTCTACGCCAACATCGCGCGCGCATTCGGCATCGACATGCCGGCCGAGTCGACCACACGGACCGAACCCACGAGCGTGGGCGGCGCTGTCTCGCTGGAGATGCTGGCTCATGTCGCCGCCGCCATGTCGCTGGTTCGAGCACACCGAACGCATGGCTACCTTGCAGCCCGGCTGGACCCGCTCGGCAGTGATCCCGTGGGCGATCCGGCATTGGACCCAGAACCGTTAGGTCTGACACCCGAGATCATGCGCAACATTCCGGCGGAAGTTCTCCGCGTGTACGTCCCGGGAAGCAACCTGTGGGAGGTCCTCCCCGAGCTACACAAGACGTACTGCGGGTCGATCGCGTACGAGCTCGAGCATATTTCGGCGCATGAGGAACGCGTGTGGCTCCGCCGCGTCATCGAGTCGGGCGAACACCGCACTCCCCTTACGCAGGACGCGCAGCGCCGGTTGCTGGGTTCGCTCGTTCGTGTTGAGGGCCTCGAGACATTTCTTCACCGGTCGTACCTCGGGTACAAGCGGTTCGGCATCGAAGGGCTGGACATGCTCGTGCCCATCCTCCACGCAGCCATCGAGACCGCGGGAGAGCAGAAGGCAGAGGAGGTCGTGATGGGCATGGCTCACCGCGGCCGCTTGAACGTCCTGACGCACGTGCTGGGTATATCCTACGAAACGTTGCTCGCGGAGTTCGAGGGTGGCCGGGAGGTCGAGGAAACCCTGGCGCCTCGTGGCGGCACCGGCGACGTGAAGTACCACCACGGGGCACGCGGCGAATATGAGGGCAAGGACGGAAGCAAGCTCACCGTATCGTTAATGGCGAATCCGAGCCACCTCGAGGGTGTGAACCCGTCGGTCGAGGGATATGCACGAGCCGTGCAGACAACGCGCGACGCCGGGCGGGGAACGCATTCGCCGAGCCGCTGCCTTCCCATCCTCGTTCACGGGGACGCCGCCTTCCCCGCGCAGGGTGTCGTGGCCGAGACGTTCAACCTGGCCAACCTGCGCGGCTACGATACCGGCGGTACTCTCCACATCATTGCCAACAACCAAGTGGGATTCACGACCGATCCGGAAGACAGCCGCACGACGGCCTTTGCCAGTGACATGGCAAAGGGATTCGACGTGCCGATCGTGCACGTGAACGCCGACGACCCGGAAGCGGGTATCGCAGCCGTCCGGCTAGCCATGATATACCGTGCCAAGTATCACGAAGATTTCGTCATCAACCTCGTGGGCTACCGACGGCACGGACACAACGAGGGCGACGAACCCCGTTATACCCAGCCGTTGATGTACCAACGCATCGATGCCCAGCCGACCGTCAAGCAAATCTACGGCGACGTGCTGGTATCCCGAGGCGTGATTACCAAGGAAGAAATAGAGGCCCAGGAGGAGGCCCAGTACAGCGAACTGATGGCCACACAGAAACGGCTTCAGCAGGACACCGACAAAGCGGACGAAGGTGAGGAGCCCGTGCGTATCACCGGCATGTTCGAGGCTTTTCAAGAGCCAGAAACGGCGGTGGGCGAGGAGGTTCTCAAGAACCTCAACGAGCAGCTTCTCACGGTACCCGACGGGTTTTCCGTCAACCCAAAACTCAAGCGCCAGCTCGACCGCAGACTCGGCGCACTCGAACCAGGTGCCCAGATCGACTGGGGACATGCGGAGGCTCTGGCCCTGGGGTCCCTGCTGCTCGACGGCGTCCCGTTACGGCTCACTGGCCAAGACACCGAGCGTGGCACGTTTTCGCAGCGCCACCTCATGCTCCACGACAGCGCTACCGGCGAGAAGTACGCGCCTGCCCAGCATCTCCCGGGCGCCACAGCATCCTTCGAACTGCACAACAGCCCGCTCTCGGAGTATGCCGCCTTGGGATTCGAATACGGTTACAGCGTCCGCGCGCCAGACACATTGGTGCTGTGGGAAGCGCAGTTCGGTGACTTCGCCAACAGCGCTCAAGTCATAATCGATCAGTTCATCGTTGCAGGACTCGCCAAGTGGGGTCAGACCACTCGCCTGGTGTTGTTGTTGCCCCACGGACATGAGGGACAGGGGCCGGAGCACTCGAGCGCCCGTCTTGAGCGCTTCCTGGCACTCGGCGCGGAGGGCAACATACGTGTGGCCAATTGCTCCACGCCGGCGCAGTATTTTCATCTACTT
>JADFPO010000046.1:0-13598 GCA_022562295.1 Gemmatimonadota bacterium | reverse complement strand
CCCACGGACATGAGGGACAGGGGCCGGAGCACTCGAGCGCCCGTCTTGAGCGCTTCCTGGCACTCGGCGCGGAGGGCAACATACGTGTGGCCAATTGCTCCACGCCGGCGCAGTATTTTCATCTACTTCGACGCCAGGCCTTGCACGGGGAGCGGCGTCCGCTGGTGGTGATGACGCCGAAGAGCTTGCTGAGGCTTCCTCAAGCAACGTCGACGCTGGAAGACCTCTCCGGCGGCCAGTTTCATCACGTCCTCGACGACTCGACCGTTGCGCCGTCCCGCGACGAAGTCCAACGCCTCGTACTGTGCTCGGGCAAGGTGTACTACGACATCGTCGGGCATGCGCAACGCCGCGGGGCTACCCACGTCGCCGTGGCGAGAATCGAGCTGCTGTATCCGTTTCCCGTCAGGCAGATCATCGACCTGTTCCGCGGCTACCGGAACCTGAAGGAGGTCGTCTGGGTTCAGGAGGAGCCGAGTAATTTCGGGGCCAGGAAGTGGGTGATGCCACAAGTTGCCGAGGTGCTGCCCGAGGGTATCGCCATCCGCCACGTCAGCCGTCCGGAGCGGTCGAGTCCGGCGGAGGGGTATCCAGCCGCTCACAAGAAGGAGCAAGAACGCATCGTGACGGAGGCGTTGGCGTAGGGGATAGGGGATAGGGGATAGGGGATAGAAATGTGCCGACCCGGTGGTCGGGGACTTCCATCTTGGCAACTCTACCTTCCTTAGCCGGGCCCAAATCACCTCCATCCCCCATCCCCTATCCAAAACCCCATCACCAACAATGCACGTATATTTGATAGATGTTCTTTGAAGTCCTCCGCTACACGGTATTCGGCATCTTCGCCGTCGCATCCGCGGCTGCTATAGGATCGTGGGCGGTGCGGACCCGACGGATCAGCCCCTTTAGCAAGTCCGCCAACTTCATTCGCCGCAGCACGGATCCGATTCTGAAGCCGATCGAGAGCCAACTGTTGCGACGGGGCGGGAACCCGCAAAACGCCGAGTGGTGGTTGCTCGGCGGCACCGTTGTCGGGGGGATCGTGATCATCAGCGCGACCGGTTGGATCGCCAACCAGTTCCTGTTCGTCACGAGGGCCGGACCGCGCGGTATGATTTTTTTGGCGGGACAAATCGTTACGTGGGCCATAATCATCCGTGTAGTAGGTACGTGGATGGGCGTCGGGCGCCATAACAAATTCATGCGGCCGATGTACTTTCTCACCGACTGGATCGTCGAGCCGTTGAGAAGAATCATTCCGCCCTTCGGCATGATCGACATATCCCCGATCGCCGCATATTTCCTCATTCAAATCATCGTGGGGCTTCTCGTTTAGCTTGGCGGCGAAGCGCGGACGACAGCCGCAGCAACGTCGAACCACCTCGCCGTCCGGAAGTGGTCGGGTCGTCCGGCTTCACATCCAGCCGCGCGCGGCGAAAACAGAGGTTGCCGGTCGCCATGGGGAAGCGGTGAAAATCAGGGTGAAGGCGCCCCCGGTCGGTGGTGCGGCAAACGACGAGCTGGTCCGCTTCCTGGCAAAGCATTTTGCGGTGCCGCGCTCGTCGATCGAATTGGTGTCAGGTGCCGGAAGCCGTCAGAAGCGCATCACAATTCAGGGCTTGAGCAGCGACGAAATCGTGCGGGCACTCCTCGACTGACCCCACACCACTACGCCCCCCGGCGGGCCCACCTCTCCCCTCAACCCATCCCGGCGGGCAGACGGGCCCCCACACACCCCACCCCTCAACCCGACGGGCCCCACCACTCCACATCCGAGGTCAGACGGTATGTCTCCGCATTACCGTGCTACCGCCTGCCCGCCTGCCCGCCCGAAGTAGCTTAATCCGCACCCACACAGTAGATTGAGCCTTACAACAGAATTCGTGGCGAGTTACGGCATATTGCGGCCACGTTAAACAACCGCTAAAAAGCCCCACCCTCGGCGCTTTTGGCGGCCGGGGGTTTTTTTTGGGGGCGCCGACGAAGGACGGCAAGACCGGACACAACAGAATGACCAACACCAGCTCAAACCGAGTCGAAACTCTCCGCGGGGCCCTCCGCGAGCGCATTCTCGTGCTCGACGGGGCCATGGGCACGATGATTCAGTCGTATGAGTTGGAGGAAGACGATTTTCGCGGTGAACGGTACGCCGATCACACGATGCCGCTCAAGGGCAACAACGACCTGCTATCCCTGACTCGGCCAGACGTGATCGAGGCCATACACCGGGCCTATCTCGAAGCAGGGTGTGACATCCTCGAAACCAACACGTTCAGCGCCACTCGTGTCGCCATGGCCGACTACGGTGTGCAGCAAGACGTGTACGACATCAATTGCGAGTCGGCGAAGCTGGCGCGAAGCGCCGCCGACGCGTTCACCAAAAAGCAACCTGACAAACCACGCTGGGTGGCCGGCATCCTCGGGCCTACGAACCGGACCTGCTCGATGTCGCCGGATGTCAACGATCCCAGCTTCCGCAACATCACCTTCGACGAGCTCACCGCCGCGTACACCGAGCAGGCCGAAGGCCTGCTCGACGGCGGCGCCGATCTCCTCATGATCGAGACGGTGTTCGATACGCTCAACGCCAAGGCCGCTCTCTTCGCCGTGCGACGGGTCTTGGACAACCGCAGCTTGAATACGCCGATCATGGTTTCCGGAACCATCACGGATGCCAGCGGACGCACACTCTCGGGACAAACGCCCGAGGCGTTTTGGAATTCCGTGAGCCACGGCGATTTGCTCAGCGTTGGGCTCAACTGCGCGTTGGGGGCCGATCAGCTGCGGCCACATCTGGAGGAAATCGCGGGAGTCGCCAACACGCTGGTGAGTTGTCATCCCAACGCGGGGCTCCCGAACGAGCTGGGTCAGTACGATGAAACGCCAGAGCACATGGCCTCGGTGATTCGCGAGTTCGCGGAAAGCGGCTTCGTGAACATCGTCGGGGGGTGCTGTGGCACGACACCGGACCACATCCGAGCCATTGCGGACGCCGTGGTCTCGGTGGCGCCGCGCGAGTTGCCGCATCTCGAGGTCCGCTGCCGGTTGAGCGGGCTGGAGCCGCTCAATATCGGCCCCGACTCCCTCTTCGTAAACGTCGGCGAGCGGACCAACGTCACTGGTTCAACCCGGTTCGCCGAGCTGATCAAGGAGGATGATTACGAGACCGCTCTCGAAGTGGCACGGCAACAGGTCGTGAGCGGGGCCCAGATCATCGATGTCAACATGGATGAAGGCCTGCTCGATTCCGAGGCGGCCATGGAGAAGTTCTTGAAGCTGATCGCCGCCGAGCCCGACATCGGGCGGGTCCCGATCATGATCGACTCCTCGAAATGGACCGTGATCGAGGCCGGCCTCAAATGCGTGCAGGGAAGGGGGGTGGTGAACTCGATCAGTCTCAAGGAGGGCGAGGAACAGTTCGAAGAGCGGGCCCGACTGGTGCGACGGTACGGAGCAGCCGTGATCGTCATGGCGTTCGATGAGCAGGGTCAGGCGGACACGGTGGAGCGGAAGGTGCAGATCTGTGCCCGCGCGTATCGTATCCTGACCGAGCAGGTCGGATTCCCCCCCCAAGATATCATCTTCGACCCGAATATTTTCGCGATCGCGACCGGGATCGAGGAACACAACGATTACGCCGTCGCATTCATCGAGGCGTGCCGCACCATCAAGGAGACATTGCCCCACGCGCTCGTCAGCGGTGGCGTCAGCAACGTGTCATTTGCGTTCCGCGGCAGCAACGCCTTACGCGAAGCAATGCACTCGGCGTTTCTCTATCACGCGATTCGTGCGGGAATGGACATGGGGATCGTCAACGCCGGTGCGCTGGCGGTGTACGACGAAATCCCAGAAGACCTTCTCACGGCAGTCGAGGACGTGCTGTTCAATCGCTCTCCGGATGCCACCGAACGGTTGACCGCGTTGGGTGACCGCTACAGCGGGAGGAAAGCCGTCAGCGAAGAGGACCTGTCGTGGCGCGAGGACACGGTTCAGCGGAGACTCTCGCACGCCCTCGTGAAAGGCATCGTCGAGTACATCGAACAGGACACCGAGGAAGCTCGCGTCGCATACGACCGTCCCATCGAGGTCATCGAGGGACCTCTGATGGACGGGAT
Source organism: Gemmatimonadota bacterium (assembly GCA_022562295.1). Taxonomy (GTDB): domain Bacteria; phylum Gemmatimonadota; class Gemmatimonadetes; order Gemmatimonadales; family GWC2-71-9; genus B3T1B10. Next base: position 9,483 of record JADFPO010000046.1, on the reverse strand, counting down.
GAACACGGTGGGTGATCTATTTGGCGCCGGAAAGATGTTTCTGCCTCAGGTGGTGAAGAGCGCGCGTGTCATGAAGAAAGCCGTGGCGTATCTCACACCGTTCATCGACCAGGAACAGGCCGACAACGGCGGTGAGCGCCGCTTCGCGGGAAAAATCCTTCTCGCCACGGTGAAGGGGGACGTTCACGACATCGGCAAGAACATCGTGGGCGTAGTGCTGGGCTGCAACAACTACGAGATCCTAGACCTCGGCGTGATGACGCCCAGTGAAAAAATTCTCGAAACCGCGCGGGCGAACGACGTCGACATCATCGGATTGAGCGGCCTGATAACGCCGTCGCTCGACGAGATGGTGCACGTCGCGAAGGAAATGGAGCGCCTGAAGTTCGACGTGCCGCTCCTGATCGGCGGGGCGACGACATCGAAGGTCCACACGGCGCTCAAAATCGAGCAGCAATACAGCGGGTCGACGATACACGTGCTCGACGCGTCACGCAGTGTGGGGGTGGTAGGAAGTCTGCTGAATCGCGAGCGCCGCGCCGATTTTGTTGCGAAGCATCACGAAGAGTATGTGCGTGTGCGCGAAACCTTCTTAGATCGGCGCAAGAAGACAAAGCTGCTGTCTATCGAGGAAGCTCGACGGCGAAAAGGAACCGTCGAATGGGAGGATTACGTCCCAACAAAACCGTCCTTCACGGGCGCCGAGACTTTCTCCGAGTACCCGCTCGACGAGTTCGTGGACCACATCGACTGGACCCCATTTTTCAAAACGTGGGAACTGAAGGGTAAGTACCCAGAGATTCTCGACGACTCGGAAGTGGGCGAAGCGGCCCGGTCACTGCATTCCGATGCAACGCAGCTATTGCAACGCATTGTATGCGACAAACTACTGACCGCCAATGCCGTCATCGGCTTTTATCCCGCCAACACGATTGATGATGACGACATAGCGCTGTACACGGACGAGTCACGCAACGACGTGCTCGCGGTTATCCGAGGATTGCGACAACAGTTCGAGAAGCCGCCCGGCCGGCCGAATTGGACACTCGCAGACTTCGTTGCGCCTGCGCAAACGCAGGTTGCGGACTACGTAGGGGCGTTCGTGGTGACGGCAGGAATCGGATTGGACGCCCTGTGCGCGGAGTTCGAAGCGGCAAGCGACGACTACAACAGCATTCTCGCCAAGGCTTTGGCCGACCGGCTCGCCGAAGCCTTGACCGAACTCATGCATGAGCGCGTGCGAAAAGAGTTTTGGGGATACGCGCAAGACGAGCGACACACCAACAAAGAGCTGATTGCCGAAAAGTATCGGGGAATTCGTCCGGCGCCCGGCTATCCATCCTGCCCCGACCACACCGAAAAGCGGACGCTCTTTTCCTTGCTCGATGCTGAGGCCGCAACGGGTGTTCGACTCACAGAATCGTTTGCGATGCTGCCGGCGGCCTCGGTGAGCGGATGGTATTTCTCCCATCCGAAGTCGTTCTACTTCGGGCTGGGTAAAGTCGGAAGGGACCAAGTGCAGGACTACGCCGATCGCAAGGGCGTCGATCGCGCCGAGATGGAACGGTGGCTATCGGCCAACCTCGCCTACGACCCGGATGACGGTTGACAGCAACCGTCAGGGCTGGTGGCCGTACGGTGCCCAGCCCGACGTGGTGAGTACGTGAGCGGGCCCCCCCCAACTCCCCAGCGAAGTGCGATCGCGATTGCGGTGGTCCTTGGTGTGATCGCGGGCGTGGTAGACCTGATAGCGGTGTCCGCCCAAGTGGCCGCCACGCTCATCGTGGTGTTTTCTTTCCTGTTGAGTCTCACGTATCCCCGCAAGGCGTGGCTTTGGGCGATTCTCACGGCGATGTTCGTACCACTCGCGAACACCCTCGCGGTCGAGCTCGGCTACGGACACCTACGACGCCCTGAGAGCATATACCTCACGTACATGGTGTTCGTGCCGGCATTCATCGGAGCGTACTCGGCAGCTTTCCTGAGGCGGTATTCCGCCAAGAAGGAGCAAGAGCAAAGAGACACCAAGTAATCGATCGAAAGTCAGGGGTCGGAGTCAGACCGTGACAGCAGCCCGCTGCCGTTCCCACGGGCTAAATCCGCCCTCGCAAAGACCAGGCTCGCGTTGATCCCCCCGAAGCCGAATGAATTCGACAGGATGGCGCCGGGCTCTCCGCACCGGCCCGTGAGGGGCACGTAATCCAAATCGCAGTCTTGCTCGGGTTCCTCCAAATTGAGGGTCGGCGGAATCCACCCGCGCGTCAGGATCAAGCAACAAATGGCCGCCTCGATGGCCCCAGACGCTCCCAACGCATGCGCGTAATACGCCTTCGTCCCGCTAACGGGAATTTCATACGCGCGCGCCCCCATTACATTGCGGATAGCCAGCGTTTCGCTCGCATCGTTGAGCTGAGTAGACGAAGCATGAGCGTTGACGTAGTCGATCTGATCGGGAGACAAGTTGGCGCGGTGCAGCGCTTGGGCCATGGCGCGACTAGCCTGCCGGCCGTCCGGTCGTGGTGCCGTCATGTGATAGGCGTCGTTGGTCGTGCCATACCCTCGAAGGTCCGCGTAGACGCGTGCGCCCCGGTCCCGCGCGTGCTGCTCTTCCTCCAACACCAGCACGCACGCCCCCTCTCCCATGACGAAACCGTCGCGGTCGCGGTCGAACGGACGACATGCGCCCGCCGGGTCGTCGTTTCGTGTGCTCATCGCGTGAATGATCGAGAACGCCCCGAATGATAGCGGTGCCAGCGGTGCCTCCACCCCACCGGCAATCGCGATGTCGGCGGTGCCCTCGCGAATGAGGCGCCACGCATCTCCTAGTGCGATGGCCCCGGACGAACAACTCATGGCATTCGTGCAGTTGGGTCCGTAGAAACCGAGATCGATTGCCACGTAGCAGCTCGCCGCACCACCGAACGTGGTGAGCGCCACTCGCGGATCCACACCGCGAACCCCCTCTTTCAAGAAATTGACGAGCTGCGCCTCCGCCCCCGACACACCTCCCAATGCCGTCCCCATCTGAACGGCAGCGCGTTCGGGATCCACATTGCCGGTATCCAGCCGCGCGTCTCGTACGGCGAGCCGCGCCGCCGAAACGGCGAACTGCGTGAAGCGATCGAGGCGGCGCGCTTCTCGCTTGTCGATGTAGTCTGAGGCGTCGAAGTCGTCGATCTCCGCCGCGATCCGGCATTGGAAAGGACTCGCGTCGAACCGCGTCACCGCGCGCACCATCGACTGCTCCCTACGCAACCCTCGCCACAACTCGTCCACCCCGATCCCTATGGCCGTGATGGGACCGAGACCCGTGACGACGACCCGGCGGCCACTGCCGGATGTGCTCACACGGTCCCCGCCATCCGCTCGGCTTCCAGGGCCACACCCGCCACCGTTCGCCGCGCGATTGCACTGATGAATCCCGGCCCGATGACGACGTTTGCTGCCACCCGTCCTATCAGCGGCCAGGCCGGTCCGCTCCATTCGTGGGTCACGCGAATGAGCGTTTCGTCGCCGCGCGGTTCGAATTCCCACCGCACGTCCATCCGACGGGTGATCCCGCCTATATGCTCGTAGTACACGGCGGGTTTTTGCGCATCATGCCACATTCTCGACACCCACCACGTCGGATACTTGAACATTCCGATCGGGCGCCACGCCGCCATCTCGACGACTCCCTGGGCGAATCCCTGTTTGTCCCGAAACCGAACCCAACGATAGTGCTCGAGGATTTCCGGCCAGCGCTCGACGTCGGCGCCCACCTTGAAGCACGTCTCCAGCGGCGCTGCTGCGAGATGCTCATCCACGCGCAGCATCTCAGCTCTGTACTGCCGCGCGGTTGAGCACCGACAGCAACGCATCGGGTCGGACCAACGAGTGAACGGGCAGGGTGTCGCCGACCACCTGGACGAGACGATCCATGAATGGCTCCGCAGCCCTTAGGCGTGTGACGGCAATCTCTCGAGCCCAGTTGCGGGACACGGCCGCCTCGATAACTCGTTGCAGCACGCGAGTCGGTCGAAGCAAACGCGACAAGGCCCGCCGGTAATCGACCAAATCGGCCGCAGCCGACCGCCCGCACCGAACCGCCCGCACGATGATGGGAGCGGCAAGTTCCGCCGAACGAAAAGCCTGAAACATCCCCTGCCCCGTCAAAGGGTCGAACGATCCCGCGGCGTCCCCCACGAGCAGAACACGATCGGAAACCGCGTCACGCAGCGCCCAGTCGAACGGACCGCTCGCCCATGGCCCCCCGACCACCTCGGGACCGTCGCCGTCCCACCGGAAGGGCGCCTGCCGCAGGGCGGCCAGGAACCAGCCGAGGGGATCGGTGACGAGATCGCGGGCACCGCGATCGACGTACACCACAACGGTTCCGTTCCACAACGGCTCGCTCGCGTGCACGGGCGCAAGCCCAACGGTGCCCCACCCCGTGAGAAAAAGCCTCCCATCGCCGCGCGGAGGTCCAGTCCCCTTGAGCCGGCATGTCAGCGACACCTTGCGGACACCGGGACGACGACGCACCAACCCCAAGCGGCGAGCGACCACCGACCTCAACCCATCGGCTCCCACCACTATACGGGCTTTCCATGCGACCGGACGGCCCTGCCCATTCACGGCCTCGACCGTCACCGCATGCCTCTCCCCAGACGGTGCCACGCGAAGGCCGTGGACCTTCACGCGCTCCACCACCCGCGCTCCGCGCCGTTTCGCTTCGCACACCAACGCCTCGTCCACCGCGCTTCGCTGTATTCCCAATCCGTGTGGCGCGGTGGGTGCGTATCGTCCTGTGGCGGTCACGCCGGACCCCGTCATCATTTTCCATCCCGAGATGCGAGCCGGCTCAGTGCGCAGCACGGCTCCCAGGAGCCCCAAACGATCGAGCACTGCAACAACGCCGGGATTGAGATACTCACCGCAGGGCTTCGGCCGGGGAAACGTGGCCCGGTCGAGCACGACGGTGTCGATGTCCTGTTGCGCGAGCAGGCCGGCCAGGACGCTGCCGGCCGGCCCGCCACCGACGATGAGCACGTCCGCTTCGGCGGCATGCCCACCCCCCCGCCGCTCGATCGCAGGCACGTTCACGCTGGTCGCCCGACCAGGGCCAAGCGAAACGGGAAGTGCCGGTGGACACGCACGTCCTCAAGCCCAGCGTCCTCACCGACGCGGAGCAACTCCTTCGAGTTGAAAGAGCGCAGTACGGAGATGGGTCCGTCATGCCGTGTGTACGGATCCCGGCGCCACGCGGTCGCGGCGAGCAGCCGCGCTCCGAGATAGTTGATGCGGTGCCGTTCGAGATCGTTGACGATCACCGCGCGCCGCGACACGCGACTCAGCTCGGCGACGAACCGGCACGCCGCATCGTCGGGGAGGTGGTGCAGCGTCATGGAGCTGATCGCAACGTCGAACGCTCCCGAGGGAAATGGCAGCTCCAGGCCGTCCGCGACCGCGATACGCACCGCCGCGTCTCCCGCCGATCGTACCGCCGCGATCGCGGCGATCTGCCGCTGACGATCTACACCGCACACCGTGATCCTACGTCGCTGGGTCATCGCCCACCGCGCTATCGCCTGCGGAATGTCGGATGCTCCGGTCCCCACGTCCAGCACACAGGCGTCGCCGCGCCGCGGCAAGCACGCCGCCAGGTGCTTCAAGATGACACGCGTCCCGCCCAGCCAACGATTGACTCCCACCAGGTGGTCGAGTGTCCGCTGCAGCTGTGCGGTGTCGTGATGCTGGGCGTCGAGGTGTTCGTGCGCAATCGTGCGACGAGTCATATCCATAGATTGAGGCACTACCTGGTGCCGGCCACCGGATCCTTCGCGAAGAATACCACTGTCGCTCGACGTGCCCCGGCATCGTAATCCTCCAGATCTCCCTGCCGCCGATAGCCACGGTCTTCGAGAAATCGAACACCGCGTTTGTGGCGCGAGACGACGGCGGTGTGAAACCGCTTGGCCCCCTGCCCAACCGCCCAATCCTCATAGGCCTCGAGTATCACGGTGCCCAGTCCGGCGCCCCGGTGCTCGGGATCCAGCAGCAGCATGCCCATCGTCCAGTCGCCGTTCGCGGGAAAATCCACGAGTGCGTCGAGTACTCCGATCAGTTCATTGTGCTGGTCGAAGATTCCCACGATGCGCTTGTCGTCGACGCTCTTGGAAGGCGGTCCGGCCACGAAGGCGCGCGTGGCTTCGTCCCTCCCGGGTGGAGCGCCGGTCGCGACTTCGAAATAGTCCGAAGCGCGTTCGAACATCGCTTGGGTAGCGCGAATGTCCGACGGATGCAGTAACCGAGTGAGATACTCACCGTTTGGGCCTAGCTTTTCGCGCTGCATGGAGGAAATATACTCGCTCGGTACGTCATGGAACTCAGCACCACACTCGCCCGCACCGCTATCCTCTTTTCCCCTCCTCCATTCCTCGCGCCGTCGACACGATCGTGTCCCACGCCTGGTCCACATGCTCTTGAGTCGTTTGTGGTTGGCCGACGACGAAACGGATTGCGTACTTCCCCCCCAACCTTGTCTGCGTCAGATAGAGCGCGCCGCTGTCGTTTAGCGCGTACAGTAGTCTCTCGTTGAGCCCATCCAGAGCCTCGTCGTCGAGGCCCCCGTGCGAGGGATGGGGGTGGTAGCGAAAGCACAGGAGACTCAATATTGGTCTTCGCAGCAAATCGAAGTCCTCACAGTCGTCGATTTTTCGAGCCAGCGCGGCTGCCATGTCGATGTGCGACTGGATCATGCGCCGGAGACCGTTCACACCGAAGCTGCGCAGCACGAACCACAACTTGAGAGCGCGAAAACGGCGGCCGAGCTGGATTCCCCAATCGCGATAGTTGGTGACCGAGGAGCCCTGTTTCGTCTTGAGATATTCCGGAAGGATCTCGAAAGTCCGAACCAGATCACCAGCGTTGCGGACATAGAACGCGCTGCAATCGAAGTTTGTCAGCAACCACTTGTGCGGATTGAACACGAAGCTGTCTGCCAATTCTACCCCATCGATCATCCAGCGAAGATCCGGAAGTACCATGGCGCTACCGGCCCAGGCAGCATCCACGTGCAACCACACGCCATAACTACGGCAGACTTCGCCGATCCGACGCAGCGGGTCTATCCCTGAGGCACCGGTCGTGCCGATCGTTGCTACGGTACACACCGGCTTGTTCCCGGCCGCCACATCGTCACGAATCGCGTGGTCCAAGTGTTCGGGAATCATGGCATAGTCCGCGTCGACGGAAATCTTCCTCAACCTGGAGCGGCCGATACCGGCGATCTTGATGTTTTTCTCGACGGACGAGTGCGCTTCCGCGGAGCAGTAGGCGGTCAGCGTCTCGCCATCCCCGATCCCCGACTCGTTTACCGAGAAATCCGTCGCGCGCTCGCGCGCGGCCAGGATGGCGCAGAGCGTCGCCGTACTCGCCGTATCCTGGATCGATCCCACGAACCCTTCGGGAAGACCTATCAGCTGCCGCAGCCACTCGAGCATCCGGCCCTCGATTTCCGTGGCGGCCGGCGACGTTTCCCAGCTCATGCACTGGGCAGCCATCGTGGCCGTCAACATCTCCGCGAGCACCGACGGGCGGCTGCTATTGGCCGGGAAGTAGGCGAAGAAGCTCGGGTGCTGCCAATGCGTCATACCGGGGAGGGCGATGGCCTGAAAGTCCGCCCAGATCCGGTCCATCGGCTCCCCCTCCAAAGGTGGGCCGGCCGGAAGCTGGGCCGCGATCTGGCCCGGCTCGACCCTGGACTTGACCGGAAATCGCTCTACACCATCCAGATAATCGGCCATCCAGTCCACCATTTCGTGGGCATGGCGCCGGAAGTCGTTTGATTCCATGAGGTTCGGTCCGTCTGGCGGGATCTCGAGAGATTAGGGGGGCGGACGGCCGACCGGAAGGAGAGGGGCCATTTGACCTTGCTGAGATCCACTGAGGGGACTTACTGTACGAGTCGGGTCGCTGCAGTTACCGGGCGAACCTTCCGACCACTAAAGGGGTTGTAACTACAAGGTTGGCATCAACGTACGGTCCGGCGCACCTGGGGAAGGTGTGAAGGGGAAATTGGAGAGCCTTATGAAGCACCGCCGCGTTATTCTTGTCGCGCTCGTCGGGTTGATCGGTTTCGTTTCAGGAGGGTGGTTCTTTCAGGGAGCCAACGATGCCGATACGCGGCAGCGCGCTCGTGTCTTCGAGGCCGTGCTGCGATACGTGTCGGAGTACTACGTCGATTCGGTGACCACCGCAGAGCTGTACGACATGGCCACCGAGGGAATGCTGGATCAATTGCAGGATCCCTACACCTCATTCCTGCGGCAGGCGGGGTTCGAAGAGCTGAGCATCAGCACGACGGGCGTTTACGGCGGCGTAGGCCTTCGGATCGACTCGCGCGACGGGTGGATTCAAGTCGTGACACCGATAGCCGACTCACCGGGCGAACGGGCCGGACTCGTGTCGGGAGATCAGATCATAGAAGTGGAAGGCGTCTCGACGCACGGGTGGAGCACCCCACGGGCCGCCAACGTGATGCGAGGCGAACCGGGAACTCAAGTGAGCATCACCGTCAGACGGGCCGGATTCGCAGACTCGCTGTTCTTTACGCTCACGCGCGCAGAAATTCACGTGAACTACGTCGAGGGTGCGATGATGGCGGCGCCCGGCATCGGCTACCTGCACCTCACATCCGTCAGCCGCGAATCCCCAACCGAACTACACGAAGCAATCACCGACCTGCGCGCACAGGGCGCCGAGTCGATGATCCTCGACCTGCGCACCAACCCGGGCGGTTTGCTGGAAGCGGGTGTCGCGTTGGCCGACTTCTTCCTGGAACGTGGTGACGTGGTGGTGGAAACCAGAGGCCGCGCCAAGAATGCAAGCGAGACGTTCATCGCCCAGCAGCGAGAAGCTTGGCCGGATATGCCGCTGGTGCTGTTGATCAACGGGGCGACCGCGAGCGCGGCGGAGATCATAACCGGGGCCCTGCAGGACCACGACCGGGCCATCGCCGTGGGGACACCCACGTTCGGCAAGGGCATCGCGTACCTGCTGATTCCGCTCACCAAGACCGAAGCCGTCACCGTGACGTCATCCCGCTGGTACACACCCAGTGGCCGTTCCATTCAGCGAGGATTGTCCGGGTCGCGCAACGCGAGTATCGTCGCGTCGCGCGCCCCATCGGATTCCATCAACCCGCAGCAGGTGTTCCGGTCCGACGGCGGCCGGGTGCTCAACAACGGCGGTGGAGGTATCCAGCCCGACGTCCTCATGCCCCGGGATACCCTCACCGATGGCGAGCAGGCCTTCAGGGACGTGTTGGGGTCGAAGATCCCCGAGTACCGCAATGTCATGACCCGCTATGCGCTCGAACTCAAGGGACAAAACGCCATCACGGATCCGGACTTCTCCGTCACGGACGGAATGCTATCGACAATTCTGCAGGCGCTCCGTGGCGCCGGCGTCGATATGTCGGATTCGGTGTTCTACGGTGCC